>JAGCZN010000022.1 GCA_017959995.1 Clostridia bacterium | reverse complement strand
GAGGTCGTTGAGCCATTTTATACATTCCGGCCCGTCCATAACCAGTTTGCGAAGAAGTTCCGGCTTCGCCGCGAAATGCCCGCCGCCGAATGTGTCGAGATAATGCTGCGCGGGACTGTCGCCCGGTTTATCGGCCGCTTGTATGCCGCCTTCGGCCATCATGGTGTTCGCGTCGCCTATGCGGAGTTTTGTAACTATCATAACGTCCGCGCCCGCTTCGTGCGCCTCTATCGCCGCGGAAGAACCCGCGCCGTCGCCGCCTATAACGAGAACGTCAACGTCGTAATCGGGATTTTCAAGGTTTATATTTTTACCTAAAACCCTGCTTTTGCCTTCGAGCATTCCCGCAAGTTCAACGGGAACCTTTTCGCCCTTATTCGGACCGACTTTCAGCGTGGTGAAGCCGTCGCTCCTGTAATCGGGGTGAAAATCTTTCAAAACGTTTTCCTTCTCTTCCGCCGTCATGCGTTTCGGCGTTGAAGAAAGGCGCGCTTCCCGCGTTGCCTCAACTTTTTTTATGGATTCGAGCATTTCCTCTGTATACATATTCCGCTCCTTACTTCTCTATATCTCTTGTGTTATAGAGTTCTTTGATCTCGGCGAGAGGTTTGTTCATTATTTCTTCTATAAGTCCGTCGTATCCGCCTTCGGCAATTTCCTTTACTCTTTCCATAAGATGCACGCTTTGCGGCTCTATATATTTTCCGTTAAGCCTGCGCGCGAGTATCGCCACCTGCGGATGGGAGATCCCCGCGGGACAGCGCGAAGAACATACGCCGCACATAATGCAATCGAAAGATTCGTTCGCACACTTCGCGTATTCGCCGCGCTGAGCGTAAGCGATATACTGCATTACGTTAAGCCCCTGCGTACAGGCTTTGGTGCAGGCGTTGCAACCCACGCACGCGTAAATTTCGGGATAAAGTTGCATCATTATCTGCTCGGTAGGTTTTACCTTATTTATATCGTAAACCTGCTTTACCAGCGGAAAGAACGGCAGCGTGGCTATGTACATGCCTTCCTGTACCTGCGTCTGGCAGGCGAGGCAGGCGTGAAGCTCCTGCTTGCCTTTTATTCTGTAAATGGTAGCGCACGCGCCGCAAAAGCCGTTTCTGCAACCGCACCCGCGAACGAGTTTATACCCCGCGTACTCCATAGCGCCCATTATCGTAAGACTTTCGGGAACGCTGTATTTTTTTCCGTAAAGAAAAATATCTACGTGTTTTTCCATATTTTATTCCTTGAATTATAAGGTTATTTATACCGTTTTTGTGAGAAATAGGCCGCTTTTCGTATAATCAGTATTCGCCGGGAAGTTCGTCAAGCTCGTCACAGCGAAAAACCGGCCCGTCCTTACAAACGTATTTATCGCCTATATTACAGCGCCCGCATTTTCCTATGCCGCACTTCATTCTGAGTTCCATAGTGGTGAATACCTGCGTTTTGTCAAACCCGAGTTCGATAAGCGCCGCAAGCGTGAACTTTATCATTACGGGCGGTCCGCAAAGAAGAACGGTATCGCGTTTATCCAAGCCGAGTTCTTTAACGTACGCGGGAACGAAACCTACGTGTCCGTCCCACCCGTCCTGCGGGCGGTCGATAGTTAAATGAACTTCGAAATCCCGCTCGTTCATCCACTCGTTACGTATCTCGTCAAAATCCACTAAATCGTCTTTGGAACGGGAGCCGTAAACCACCGTTACCTTGCCGTAATTATTCCTGTTCGCGCGAACGTAATTTATTACCGAGCGCAGCGGGGCAAGCCCTATTCCGCCTGCGATAAAAGTTAAATTTTTACCTTTAAGCGCCGTTTCAACCGGAAAACCGTTTCCGAAAGGGCCGCGCACGGTAACCTGTTCTCCTACCTCTATCGAGTGGAGCCAATCGGTAAGGCAACCGCATTTCTTTATAGAAAATTCCATATATTCTTCTTGCGTCGGAGAGGAAGTTATAGAGAACATCGCCTCTGAAACGCCGGGGACCGAAACCATGGCGCACTGGCCGGGAATGTGTGAAAAAGGCTTCTTTCCGTCAGTACCGACCACGCGGAAAGTCTTTACGTCCGGCGTTTCCCTGCGGATTTCGGTAACCACGCCCACGGAAGGTATCAACATTTCGTAAGTCATTTGTCATCACCCCCGAAAGTTTTTATAACTTTAACTATATTTATATGCATCGGGCACTTTTCAACGCACCGTCCGCAACCTACGCAACTGAAAACTCCTTCGTGATTGGACGGGTGGTACACGAGCTTGTGCATAAACCTTTGGCGGAAACGCTGCATTTGTGTAGGCCGCGGCGTGCCGTGCGCCATCATGGTGAAATCCTTATACATACAGGAATCCCAGCAACGGTAACGCTGAACGCCGTGCCCCTTGTCAAAATCCCTTACGTCGTAGCACTGACACGTGGGACAAACGAACGTACACGCCCCGCAACCTATGCAGGATTCGGAAAGCGCCTTCCATTTTTCGCTGTTGAATTTTTCAAGCAGATCGTCAGCCTCCCAATACGAAAGATCCAAAACGTAAAGAGGAAGCCGCCCGGTTATTTCCTTTATTTTTTTCTGCTCTTTTTCCAACGCGTCGTTATCTTTATCCGTAGCCGTTTGCAACAGAGAATTGAGCGTTTTTGTGAGATTCAGGCCCTTTTCCGTTTTTGGAGACCAATACAGATATTCGCCCGCGAAATACGTGGCTATATCCCCTTCCGGCTCGGCGTTGTCAATTCCGAAGGCGGAACAGAAGCAGGTTTCTTCCGGTTTGGAACAGGCGAGAGTGATCACCGTTCCGTGTTCGCGTTTGGTTTTATAAAACGTATCCACGGGATCGGCAAGAAAGACGGAATCGAGAATATCGAAGCTTTTGCAATCGCAGGCGCGCACACCGAAAACTACGAAATCCCCGCTTTCCTTATGCTCGCTTTTTACGGAAATATTCTTTCCTTCCTTCCTGAAGGACGCGATATCTTCGCACTGGGGGAAAAACACTTCCTTTGCGGATTTTACCGTTTTAAGCGAAACGAGATCCACGTCCGCCCCTTCGCCCCACACGGCGAAGTTGGGTTTGCCCGCCACGTTGCACGGAACGTAAAGAATTTGCCTTTCCGATATGGCGGCATAAAGTTTATCGAGATTGCTTTTCTTTATTTTAAGCATTATTTATCACCGCCTTTATCCGAAATTACGCTCGGCTCCGCGTCGTCCTTTGAGAAATTGACGAGCGGCGGACGCGTTTCGCTGTCTTCCCCCGCCTTATATTCGCCGTAAAAAGCGTTCATATCCTTAATAAACTTACGGTTGAGAAGGTGCAGGGGTATATCCTGCGGGCACACCCTTGAACACTCTCCGCAATCGGTGCATCTTCCCGCCACGTGGAAGGCTCTTATTATATGATAAAGTTGTTCTTCGAACGTATCGGGTGACGCCTTGCTCGCCACGCCCGACCTTGGGTTATCGAAAACGCATTGCAGGCACGAACAGGCAGGGCAAACGTTGCGGCAGGCATTGCATCTTATGCATTTGGAAAGTTGCTCACGCCAGAAGGCAAATCGTTCTTCGGGCGTCATATTTTCTATCGCCTCAACGCCGGCAAAGCGATTTTTCGGTTCGTCGTCCTGCGGGTTTACCACGATAAGTTCATCGAAGATCACGTGCTTTTTACCCTTACACGCCTGACATTTTTCCAAAAGCACCTCGTTTTTGTCAAAAGTTACGTCGCCGTAAAGGGTATGGGCGATAACGGTTTGTCCGTTGTCGGCAACGTCCGTAACGCCCGCGGCGCCGCGGTTTCTTATCGTGTTTATATCCGCCATTCCGCCGCATTCTATGCCTATTATATAAACGTTATCGCGATTTACGCGGTGTTCTTTTATAAGCTGGTTAAAACTGTACGTGTCGCAAGGTTTGAGAAACGCAAGTATCTTCCCTTCCTTTTTGCTTTCGTCGATAAGATATTTTGAAAGATTGGGCGCGGAAAAAACGTCGTAACGAAAATCTTCGATCCCAGCGGCGGTGGTGAATACCGCGGGCGTTTCGTCATAACCGAATTCGCCTTTTTTCCAGCCTATAACTCTGTTCACCACTCCTTGGTTTAACAGTTGAATCGCGCGTTTTTGCGCGATTTCGGCCACTTTTTGCATTATTCGCCCTCCTTATGTTCGGGCTTTGTGCGCAAGTCCGTAATCTTTCTGTTCGGGCCGAGTTCGGTTACGTTTTTAACGAAATCGTTCATTACCGAAGCAAATCTCGCACCCTCGGCGGCGGAAACCCATTCAACCCTCGTCCGCCCGCGTTCGATGCCTAAAAAATCGAGAAAATCGAAAAGCATGGTCATTCTGCGGCGCGTATAATAGTTGCCCGTGGAATAGTGGCAATCGCCGGGATGGCAGCCGCACATAATAACGCCGTCCGCCCCGCGCTGGAACGCGCGCAACACAAACGTGGGATTTACCCTGCACGAACAGGGAACTTTTATTATTTTTACGTTTGCAGGATACTGCATTCTGCCGCTTCCGGCAAGATCGGCGCCCGCATAACTGCACCAGTTACAGCAAAAAGCTACGATGGTGGGTTTGAAACTTTCGTGTTCTACCGACATATTGCGTCCACCTCCGCCATTATCTGTTTATTTGTAAAGCCCTTGAGATCCATCGCTCCCGACGGGCAAGCCACCGTACACGCGCCGCACCCTTGGCAAACGGCTTCGTTTACGGAAGCGATTCTTCTTACTTCGCGCTTGCCGTGGTCGTTCACTTCCTTATCTATATACGTTATGGCGCCGTAAGGGCACACTTTTTCGCAAGAAGAACAGCCGTTGCACAGTAATTCATCCGAACGGGCAACGCACGGATTGCAGGTTATCTGATCTTTTGCGAGAAGACCTATCACCTTTACCGCGGCGGCGCTCGCCTGCGATACGGTTTCCGGAATATCCTTCGGCCCCTGGCATACTCCCGAGAGGAATATACCCGCCGTGGCGGATTCCACGGGGCGGAGTTTCGGGTGCGCTTCCGTAAGGAAATTGTTGGTATCTATGCCCGTTGTGAGCATCGTGGCAATTTTTTTCGCACTTTCATCAGGCTCGATCGCGGCGGCGAGAACAACGAGGTCGGCGTCTATAACAATTTGTTCGTTCATAAGAAGATCGGAACCGTAAACACGCAGTTTTCCCGCGTTTTCGGCCACTTTTCCTACCTGCCCCTTTACGTAATGCACACCGTACTGTTCTACGGCGCGCCGATAAAACTCTTCAAAATTCTTGCCGGGCGTGCGCACGTCTATATAAAACACGTAAACTTCGGTATCGGGATACTTTTCACGAATCAGCATGGCGTGTTTGGCCGTGTACATACAGCATATTTTTGAACAGTACGGCTTATCGCACGGGCGCTGCCCGCGAGAACCGACGCATTGAACGAATACTATTTTTTGCGGATGGGTTTTATCGGAAGGGCGTAAAAGCGCGCCACCGGTAGGACCCGCGGCGTTCATAATACGTTCGAGTTCCAACGAGGTAATAACGTCGGGATTTTCCGTATAGCCGTATTCGCCGAAATTATCGAGTTTTATAACGTTATACCCCGTAGCCACCACGATGGCGCCGTATTTGCGTTCGATTGTTTCGTCCTTCTGGTTGTAATCCACGGCTTTCGCGTCGCACGTTCTCTCACATAGCCCGCATTTTCCCGTTTTGAAATGCAGACAGGCGGCAGGATCTATAACTGCGTATTTGGGAACGGCCTGCGCGAAAGGTATGTATATGGCGGAACGGGTGTTCATTCCCTCGTTGAACTCGTTGGGAGTTTTTCTCGAAGGGCATTTTTCCGTGCACAGTCCGCACCCCGTACAGAGATCCTCTTTTACGAATCTCGCCTTTTTCCTTATTTTGGCGGTGAAGTTACCCACGAAGCCGGAAACGCTTTCCACCTCGCTGTAAGAGTAGATTTTTATTTTATCGTGGGCGGCGGCGTCAACCATTTTAGGCGTAAGGATACACGCGGAACAATCAAGCGTAGGAAACGTTTTGTCAAGCTGCGCCATTTTGCCGCCGATAGTGGGCTTCTTTTCAACTATATCAACTTCGTACCCGGCCTCGGCAATATCCAGCGCGGTCTGAATGCCGGCTATTCCGCCGCCTATAACCAACGCGCGCTTTACAACGTCGCTCTTCCCCGCGACGAGAGATTGGTTCAGGTTTACTTTGGCGACCGCCGCGCGCATGAGGATAACCGCTTTTTCGGTGCCCTCCGCCACGTCTTTATGTATCCAGGAACAATGTTCGCGTATGTTTGCGATCTCTACCATATAAGGATTGAGTCCGCAACTTTCGGCGGCTTTTCTGAAGGTGGCCTCGTGCATGCGCGGCGAACAGGAACACACCACTACTCCCGTCAAGCCTTTTTCCCTGATCGCGTCCTTCACAAGCCCTTGTCCGCTTGCCGAACACATATACTGGTAGTCGGCGGAAAAAACCACGCCCGGCTCGTTAAGAGCGGCTGCGGCAACTTTTTTTACGTCGACCGTGGCGGCTATGTTAGAGCCGCACCAGCAGATAAATACACCTATTCTTTGCAAAACGTATTTCCTCTCTTTATTTTTGAAAAATTGTTTGTTTTTGTGTGATTCGGGCTACTTAGTATACTTTCTCATGGCGGAAACTATCGCCTGTTGAGGAAGATCCGCATTAAGATTTTCAATGATATCGTAGGGCTTTAACCGGTTTGAATCCTTTTGCCTTACGAGCGTAAGACGCACGGCTTCGATGAGTTTTGCGGGCTTTACGTCTCTCGGACAGCGCTCCACGCACGCGAAACAAGTCATACACCTGAACGCCGCGTCAGACTTCAAAAGCCTGTCAAGATACCCGTTTTCTATAAAATATACGAATTGATGAGGGTGGTATTCCATATCCTCGTAATTGGGGCAGGAAGCCGTACATTTACCGCAGCGAAGGCATTTTTTGGTATCCACGCCGCTTATGCGTTTTATATTTTCCGCCTGTTCGCTTAAATCCATCACTTCACCCCCAAAGCCTCGGCGAGAATCTCGCTGAAATAAACTACGGGCAGATCGCCGCTGTTTCTTTTAAGGTTATACATGCATAGCGGGCAGGCGGTTATAACCGTTTCCGCGCCCTTCGCCTTAAAGGAGTCGGTTATATATCCGCAATGCCTTGCGGGAACGGCGGGATCGGTAACCGCAAGATACGCGCCGCAACACTCGTTTCTGTAAGGGGAAACGACGGGCGTTCCGCCTATAGCGGAAATAAAATCTTCCATTATACGCGGATTTTCAGGATCGTCCATCGCCATAACGTTTCCCGGGCGAAGAAGCAGACAGCCGTAATATGCCGATATTCTGCGTTTTACGGGGTTTACCACTGCTTTTTTTACGTTTTCAAAACCGATCTCGTCTCTTAAAAGTTCAAGAAAGTGTATTACCTTCGTTTCGCCGTTATACGGCGTTGCGAGTTGCAGATAGTTGTTTGCGCCGGCATTTACGAAAGCGTCGTTTGCCATATCGTAATTAACTCTTTTTATAACGTTATGACAAGCCGAACATACCGTAACGAGGCTCTGCCCCCTTTCCTTGGCGTTGTTAAGGGCGCGTACGGAAGAAAGTTTCGTTACGATTTCATCGCGCGAAGTGGTATAAACGCCGCCGCAGCATTGCCAATCGTCAACTTCCGTAAGCTCAACGCCGAGTTTTTCCGCGCATTTCCTCGCGTAAACGTCAAGCTCTTTTGCTTTTGTTTTAAGGGTACACCCCGGATAGTAACTGTATTTCATAGCGTAAATTTACCTTAAATCATCTGTTCCGGGTGGAAAACTTTATCGAATTCTTCCTCGGTGAGAAAACCGAGTTCCACGCACGCCTGTTTTAAGGAAATATTTTCTTTATAGGCCTTTTTTGCCGTTTTTGCGGCGTTATCGTAACCGATATACGGGTTAAGCGCCGTTACCAGCATGAGCGAATTGTGAAGGTTGTGCTTCATTTTTTCTCTGTTCGCGCGAATCCCCGAAACGCAGTTGTCGTTAAAGGAAACGATACCGTCGGCAAGCAGTCTTGCCGATTGCAGGAAATTGTATATGCAAACGGGCATGAATACGTTCAGTTCGAAATTCCCCTGTGACGCGGCAAGCCCCACGGCAACGTCGTTACCCATTACCTGAACGGCAACCATGGTTACAGCCTCGCACTGGGTGGGGTTTACTTTGCCGGGCATAATGGAACTTCCCGGTTCGTTTTCCGGGATAAATATTTCACCTAATCCGTCGCGCGGGCCGCTTGCAAGCCAGCGTACGTCGTTTGCTATTTTCATAAGATTCGCCGCAAGGGCTTTGAGCGCGCCGTGGGCGAACACGAGTTCGTCTTTAGCGGTAAGCGCGTGAAATTTGTTTTCCGCCGTAACGAAGTTTTTGCCCGTTAAAACGGAAACCTGCTTCGCAACTTCCTCTCCCCAGCCTTTGGGCGAGTTTAGCCCCGTACCTACCGCGGTGCCGCCGAGTGCAAGTTCCTTCAGTCCGCCGAGCGCGAGAGAAAGCTGCTCTCTGTTCTTTTCCATCATGTTGCGCCAGCCGCTTATTTCTTGCGAAAACGCTATGGGTGTAGCGTCCTGAAGATGGGTTCTGCCGCTCTTTACTATTCCCTCGTTCTCCTTTTCCAGCCGTTTGAACGTAGCTATCAGTTTATCAATCGCGGGGAAAAGTTTATCCTCCGTTATAAGCACGGCGGAAATATGCATCGCCGTGGGGAAAGTATCGTTGGAACTCTGGCTCATATTGATATGGTCGTTAGGATGAAGAAGTTTTTTCCCTGCTATTTCGTTGCCCCGGTTTGCTATTACCTCGTTGGCGTTCATATTGGACTGCGTTCCGCTTCCCGTCTGCCACACAACGAGCGGGAAGTGGTCGTTGAGCGCGCCCGAAATAACTTCGTCGCACGCGGCACAGATTGCGTCCTTTTTCTCACCGTCGAGTTTGCCGAGGTTATAATTCGCCATAGCCGCGGCTTTTTTCAGTATACCGAAAGCGTGAGTTATCTCCCTCGGCATAAGCTCGCCGCCTATCTTGAAATTCTGATAACTCCTTTGCGTTTGCGCCGCCCAATACTTATCGGCGGGCACCTGCATTTCACCCATAGAATCTTTTTCAGTACGGTATTTCATTTTTCACCCTCTTATATCTTTACCGAATTTATAACTTCTTTCAACCTTTCGGCACTGGCTTTCAGTTCGCCCAGTTCTTTTTCCGTAAGCGGAAAAACTATCTTTCCGCAAACGCCGTGGCGGCCGATAAGCGCAAGGGTTGAAAGGCAAACGTCGTCAACGCCGTCGTACTCGCCGTGCTGGCGGGTGGAAACGGTAAGCGCTATTTCAACGCCCGAAAGTATACAGCCGCAAATATGCGTTACGCAGGCGGCTATCGCGTAGAAGGTTGCGCCCTTTCTCTCTATTATCCAGCCGCCCGATTTCTTTACGTGTTCGGTTATCTCTTCTTTTGTGAATTCCGCCTGCTTCATGTTCGTTTTGTTGAGAATGTGTTTGGGATATTCCCACACGTCTATGCCGGAAATATTCGAAATAGACCACGGAATAAACGAAGAGTCGCCGTGTTCGCCGTAAACGTAGGCGTGAACGTTTTTCATACTTATGTTAAAATTTTCGGAAAGTTTGGTGCGGAGCCGCGCCGTATCGAGAAGCGTGCCCGTTCCGATAACGCGCTCTTCGGGAATGCCCGAAACCTTCTGGAAAACGTACGTGAGCACGTCAACCGGGTTACTCACTATAATATATACGGCGTCGGGCGCGTATTTTACGATTTGCGGAGCGATAGACTTGATAACGTCAACGTTTACCTGCGCGAGATCGAGCCTTGACATTCCCGCTTTTCTCGGAATGCCCGAGGTGATGACCACTATATCGGAATTCCTCGCGTCCTCGTAAGACCCCGCGTATATCTTGTTCTGCGGGCTGTAAGGCATACCTTGCCTTATATCCAGCGCTTCGCCCTCGGCCTTGCGCTCGTTTATATCCACCAGAACTATCTCCGAAGCCGTTCCTTTAAGACTCATTGCGTATCCCACCGTAGCGCCCACCGCGCCCGCGCCGATAATCGTTACCTTGCTCATTTTTTTACCATCCTTTTTTTATTGGAAGCCGTAGCTTCGGGATTATTTTATCGATAAACTTTTATCGATTTAATAAACCGCATTTATATTATATCATAGGTAAAAACGTAAAGCAACAGAAAAGCCGCCGAAACGGCCGAAAAAAAGATAATATTTTATAAAATATTACCCTTTTATGTTAAATTTTAACAAAATCGGTTAAATGAAAAGAATATTCGTAAAGGCGAACCTGTTTGTCGAAAAATAATCGCACCGTATCGTATAAAATTTTATCGATTATAAGGCGTTATATTCTTCTTTCCGGGCGAAAAAAATTTAAAAATCTTCGTCAAAACGATGTTTTACGCCGTTCCTGTCTTTGTATTCTATCACGGTGGACAGATTCACGTTTTCCACGCTTTTGAAAATATTCTGCTCTATCTGCGGATCTTCCTTGGCGAGCGACGCAATCAGTTCCTTTACCTTCTTCCGTTTGGAGCCGGTGGCGGACGTTCTGCACCCCTCCGCCGAGCAATAATCGGTGAATTTGCACGCGCACTGAATAAAGCGCAGATCGTTATGATCGCGCCACGCTTTTATCCGTTCCTCACGTATCAGGTACATGGGCCGGATGAGTTCCATACCCTCGAAGTTTGCGCTTTTGACTTTGGGCATCATCGTTTGCACCTGCGCGCCGTAGAGCATGCCCATGAGAATGGTTTCTATAACGTCGTCGTAATGATGCCCGAGCGCTATTTTGTTGCAGCCGAGTTCCTTGGCCTTAGCGTAAAGGTAACCGCGCCTCATTCTGGCGCAAATATAGCAAGGAGATTTTTCTATATTGAAAACGTTCTCGAAAATATTGCTTTCGAAAACGGTTATCGGAACGTTAAGTATTTTCGCGTTTCTCTCTATTACCGCCCTGTTTTCCTTGCTGTAACCGGGATCCATCACGAGGAACACGAGTTCGAAAGGAATTTTGCCGTGGCTTTTGAGTTCCTGAAACAGTTTAGCCATCAGCATGGAATCCTTTCCGCCGGAAATGCACACCGCAACTTTATCGCCGGGGGCGAGCAGGCCGTAAGTGACTATAGCCTTTGCGAACGGCGAAAACAGATCTTTGCGGAATTTCTTTTTAATGCTCAACTCCGCTTCCGCCGCCTTATGATCAACGTCCGCCTCACCCACGTGAAGCCGCAGCCACTCCGAATACCCGCCTTTCAGACTGAACGCGTTAAACCCCGCTTTTCGCAGTTCTTCCGCACAGATCAAGCTGTTTACGCCGTTGCCGCAATACAGGTACACGGGTTTGCTTTTATCAACGCGTTCCGGTACTTCGCCGCGCGGAAAATTGAGCGCGCCGGGGATGTGACCGTAAAAAAAAGAGGAGGCGCTTCTTATGTCGATCAGCGCA
The DNA here is from genome assembly GCA_017959995.1 of Clostridia bacterium. Lineage (GTDB taxonomy): Bacteria > Bacillota > Clostridia > Christensenellales > Borkfalkiaceae > RGIG3732. Next base: position 6,968 of record JAGCZN010000022.1, on the reverse strand, counting down.
ACGTCATCTGCCCCTTTTTCCGAAAATTCGGCCATGGATATTTCGATTTCTTCGCGATTATATAACGTAATCGTCACCTCCGGCGGCTTCTGTTATAATATCGGACAGTTTAACGCCTTCCAGATATTCGTTGATAACGGCGTAAAGTTTTTTCCACACGGGCAGGGTGCGGCAACCGTAAGCGCGCGGACAGGGCGCTGCGCCAGTTTCAAGGCACGCAACGGGGGCAAGTTCGCCCTCGGTAACGCGAAGAATTTCACCAACCGTGTAGAGCGAGGGATCCCTTTTCAGTTTATATCCGCCGCCCTTGCCGTGCTGCCCTTCGAGAAGGCCGGCCTTGACGATATCCGACGCGATGCTCTCCATATATTTCTGCGATATTTCCTGCCTTGCCGCCACGTCTTTCAGCGGAATATAATTACCGTTGCCGTGTTCGGCCATATCGGTCATTACGCGCAGGGCATATCTCCCCCTGGTGGAAATTTTCATAATATACTCCTTTGTATATTGTTAAATTCTTAAGGTTTTCGCTTAAAACTCCGCCGCCCCGCGGCGAACGCCGCAGGGCGGCGGAATAACGGCGTAAACCGTAATTTCAATCGGCGAACAGCGGAGTGGAAAGATACCTGTCGCCCGTATCGGGAAGAAGCACTACTATGTTCTTGCCCTCGTTTTCGGGGCGTTTAGCAAGTTCTATCGCGCCCCACGCGGCCGCGCCCGAAGATATGCCCACGAGCACGCCCTCCTTTTTGCCGATGAGTTTGCCTACGGCGAACGCGTCCTCATTGGTAACGGTTATGATCTCGTCGTAAACGGAGGTGTTGAGCACGTCCGGAACGAAGCCGGCGCCTATGCCCTGTATTTTATGAGAACCGGGAATACCCGTGGAGAGAACGGCCGAGGAAGCGGGTTCGACCGCAACTACCTTTACCGCGGGATTTTTGCCTTTAAGATATTCGCCTACGCCCGTAACGGTGCCGCCTGTACCTACGCCGGCAACGAATATATCCACCCGTCCGTCGGTATCTTCATAGATCTCCGGGCCCGTGGTTTCCCTGTGCGCCTTCGGGTTTGCGGGGTTTACGAATTGGCCGGGAATGAAGCTGTTCGGTATCTGCGCGGCAAGTTCCGCAGCCTTGGCTATAGCGCCTTTCATGCCCTTAGTCCCCTCGGTTAGAACGAGTTCCGCGCCGTAAGCCTTCATTAACTGGCGGCGTTCTACCGACATCGTTTCCGGCATGGTTATTATTATTCTGTATCCCTTGGCGGCCGCTATCGCCGCGAGGCCTATCCCCGTGTTGCCGGAAGTAGGCTCTATTATCACCGAGCCCTCTTTGAGTTTGCCGTTCTTTTCGGCGTCCTCTATCATTGCCTTCGCAATACGGTCCTTTACCGAGCCCGCGGGATTGAAATATTCTAGTTTAGCGTAAATCTTCGCTTTAAGACCGTATTCTTTTTCTACGTGTGTGAGTTCGAGAAGGGGTGTTTTCCCGACGAGTTGATCCGCCGAAGTATAAATTTTTGCCATATTATCTCCTTGTTTTTTTACTGCGCCTGATCGCATTTTTATTTGCCTATCAACTCAATAGGTTAATAGGTTGATATGATTATACCACTCGGCAAAGCGATTGTCAAGAATAATTCATGAAAAATTTACGGGCGACGGAAAAATTCCGCCGCCCGAAAACGCTTCGCGCCGTTAAAAACGTATTTTTTACAAATAAGCCGCGTATTTCTCACAAAAACGCCATAAGTAAAAGCATTGCCAAAGAGTAATACACGCACACCGCCACCATATCGTTTATCGTTGTGATAAGCGGACCGGAAGCCACCGCTGGATCGATTTTCATCTTTTTGAAAAGCATCGGTATAACCGTTCCCGTAAACGACGACATTGCCATAGCCGCAAGCATGGCGACCGAAATACATACCGCCGCAAGCCACGGGGTAGAAGTGCTTCCCGCAATGGTAAGGTATATTGCCGAAGCGATAAACGCAAGCAAGCCGACTATCAATCCGTTGAGAAATCCCACGCGTATCTCTTTGAAAAGCAACCGCCAAGCGGTTTTTCCGCTTACTTCGCCGGTTGAAATAACCCTTATCGTAACCGCAAGCGACTGCGTGCCCACGTTGCCCGCCATATCGAGTATCATCGACTGGAAGAACACGAGATACGCGAGCGAATCGATAACTCTGTCGAAAACGCCCACCACCGTGGAAACGCCCAGCGCCAGAAACAACAGGATCATAAGCCAGGGCAGACGCTTTTTCACCGATTTGAAAACGGGTTCGTCAATATCCTCTTCTTCGGAAAGACCTGCGAGTTTAGCGTAGTCCTCGCCGAGTTCTTCGCCCACCACTTCAACTATATCCGAACTGGTTATTACGCCTAATATTTTATTGTCGTTATCAAGTACCGGAATGGAGTCTTCCGAATACTCCTTCAACTCCTCTATACACCCGGCCACGCTTTCGGTAGCGTAAACGTACGGGTAAGAAACGGTTATAATATCGTCAAGCTCCTGCGTGGATCTGGCGATAACAAGATCGCGCAGGTCGATGGCGCCGCAGAAAGCCTCGTTCTCGTCAACCACGTATATCGTGGAAATATTATCGTTATCGGCGGCTTGTTCGATAACGCTCTTCATCGCCTGCTTTACCGAAAAACTTCTTTTTATGGCGATAAAGTTCGTGGTCATGCGGCTACCGACCATATCGTCGTCGTAAGAAGAAATCATTTCGATATCTTCCACGGCTTCGTCGTCCATAAGGTCGATAATTTCACGGCGGGTATCGTCTTCGAGTTCGTCGAGAACGTCCACCGCGTCGTCCGCGTCCATGTTTTCTATAATGTCGGCGGCTTTTTCGGCGTCAAGTTCGGCTATGTAATCTTCAACGTTATCGAGGTAACTGAATATATCCGATATTTCGTCGTCGGACAGAACGCGGTAAAGTTTCCGCCTGTCGGCTTCCGTGAGAAGACCGAATACGGACGCTATGTCGTTATCGTGGTAGTCGGCAAGTTTTTCGCGTATCTCCTCGGGCGGAAGATCGCTTTGGATTATGGAAAGAAGCTCTTCCTCGTAATCCCTTTTCGGCGGCACGACGGATTCGGCTTCCGCGCGGACCGTTTCTTCGTTCTGCAGGTTTTTATTTTCTTCCATGTCGCGCCTCCTTTATTATGATCGATAATTTCTTTTACAGTATATTCTATAAACGACGATTTGTCAAACGCAAAACGGAGAGAGACGGAAATTTATTTACCGAGCAAAAGAAGATCGTTCACCGTTCTGAGATTTACCCCCGCCTTTACCGAAACGAAGTAGCTAAGCAGTTTTATCGCCTTTCTTTCGATCATCTCGGGAAAGTCAAGCGAAACGACTTCGCCGAACGGAATACCGTCTGCCGCGGCAAGAAGTTTAAGCGTGTCGGGATTTATTTCCACGTCCGTGCTCTCACGGCATTCCTCGCATACGGCGCCGCCGATACCAAAATCGAAAAAAGCACGGTTTTTTATCGTTTTACGGCACTTACTGCAATTGTGTACCGAAATTTCATACCCCGAACACGCAAGCGCCGAAAGTAAAAACTTCACTAGCAGCGCGCGGGGAGAAGCCCCGGTATAGCAAAGCGCGCGCAAATATTCGAGAAGAATGATAAACGCCTGTTCGCTTTCCATATCTTCCTGAACGAACGCGTTTGAAAATTCCAGCGCAACGGCGCCCGCGTAAAATTTCGTAAGGTCCTCCCGTATAGGATAAAAGCTTTCAATTATATCCGCGGAAACTACCGTGCGCCTGTCGCCGTTTTTGTTCATAACGTATTCGCAGAAGCAGAACGGTTGCGCGGCGAATTTGAGTTTTGCGTTAGCCTTTTTCACCCCTCTTACCGCAGCCGAAACACGGCCGTTTTCAAGCGAAAACAGCGTGAGTATCTTATCGTTGTCTCTGTAATCAACGGCGCGCAAAACAACCGCTTTCAATTTCTCTTCCATAACGATAACGTGCGAAAAAAGCCGCTATTTCAATTTTTTATAGAGCAGATAATAAGAGAGGTTGCCGGTTTTTTCAAACATTTCCCACGCGGCCTCGGCGGGATCGATACCCTCTTTCGCTCTTTTGTTTTCGTCTTTCATAACGCCCTCCGTCAGCAGTATCCGCAAACGGAGGGAAGATATTCGTCCGGCGCTATATTACCCAGTTGCCGTCGCGGAAAATTTGTATTTCTTTCCCGTCTTCCGTGGTGGCTACGATGGAAAGATCTTTCGTTCCCACCATAAAATCCACGTGCTGCAGAGAATCGTTCAGCCCCGCGGCCGAAAGTTCTTCCCTCGTCATATTTTCGCCGTTTTCAAGGCAGGTGGGAAAGGCGCGGCCTATGGCGAAATGGCAACTTGCGTTCTCATCGAAAAGCGTTTCGTAAAACAGCGCCTTCAAATTCTGAATGGGCGAATCGTATCCGATAAGCGCTATCTCGCCGAGGCGGTGCGAGCCTTCGTCCGTTTCTATTATCTCCTTCAACGTATCGTACCCCTTTTCCGTCTTGAAGTCAACGATACGGCCTTTTTCAAAGGTTATTGAGAAGTTTTCTATAATCACGCCGTTTCTTACAAGCGGCAGCGCCGCTACGAGAGTGCCCTCCGCCGTGTTCTTATCGGGCGAGGAAAACACCTCTTCCGTGGGAAGGTTTGCAGTAAAATCGATACCGCCGCGGCTTTTTTCCACCGCACCCGTGAAGATATAACCTTTGGGCATACCCACGGTAAAATCGGTGCCGGCGGAGTTTTTGTAACGGAAGGTTTTTATCTTTGCTTCGTTCAAAAATTTACTGCGTCGCGCAAGGTTTTGCTGATGTATCTTCCAGGCGCCGAGATAATCTTCCGCGTCTAAACGCAACGTTTTATGGAAGTAATTCCACTGCTTTTCAAGCGCCTCTTCCTCACCGAGGTCGGGGAACATCTTTTTTGCCCAGTCGCCGTTCGGGTAGGCGGCGAGGCACCAGCGCGTAGCGTTTACGTTCGTGGAATCCCTGAAGCGCTTCAAAGCGAGACTCATCGCCCTGCTGCGGGCGGAAACCTTCTTTGCGTCAACGTCTTTCAGAAGGCCGGGTATTTCCGACAGAATGGAAATGTAAACGCCGTTGTTATCGAGTATATAATCCCTTGAAGCAACTGCGTGCGCGGGCACTTCGGTAAGCGATTCTTCGTCTTCGTATTCAAAGGCGAGTTTGCCTATTTTCGAATCGTTCCACATCACCATAACTTTGCGCGCGCCGTTTTTGTAGGCGGCTTCGGCAACGGCCTCGGCAAGTTCCGCCGCCGTTACGGGCGACGCGATCGCCACGAGTTCGCCCTTCTGAAGATTTACGCCCTGCTTAATTATCAGTTCGGCGTATTGATTGAGTTTTTTGTCCATACGTGATCTCCGTTAAAAAGTATTTTATTTATTATACCTTTTTCTTTATCCGTTGTCAATCCGTTTCGCCTTTTCAAAACGCACGTTTTAAGAAATGGATCTTTGGCAAACAAGCGTTTCTTCGGCCTCAGTTTTCCTTCCGTTTTTTTGTTGAATTGTGTTTATCTGTAAATTCATTTGACAATTATTGCTCCGTTTTGCTAAACTATACTTGCGATATAATTTAATATGTTTTTTTGAACAAAAGCATAATTCTTTTAGTAGAATTGCACCTTTTTGTATTATACATTATACTTTTGTTCGAAGCAAATTTATGCTACATCGCAATCAATCAAGACTGTATATTTACATATGTTGTTCTGATATTTTTTAGGAGTTTATATGGTTTTTCAATGCAAAATGTGCGGTGCGGCTTTGAATTATATCCAAGGTAATCACATTCTTAAATGCGAATATTGCAAAACAATGCAAACTGTTCCGAGACTGGATGGCGACAAACGCGCGCATATGTATGAGCGCGCCAACCATTACAGGCGCAATAACGAGTACGATAAGGCTATGGGGATTTTTGAAAGTATTCTCAACGAGGACAATACCGACGCCGAAGCGTACTGGTCTTTAGTCCTTTGCCGTTACGGTGTTGATTATGTAAAAGATCCGTATACATCGAAGTATATCCCCACCATAAACAGAACTCAATATAAATCGATTTTTTCTGACGAAGATTATAAATCCGCTATTTCCTATGCAGACGAGGCTCAAATAGAAATATATAAATCCGAAGCCGCTGCAATCGATAAACTTCAAAGCGATATTTTAACCGTAGCAAAAAATGAAGCGCCTTTTGACATATTTATCTGCTACAAGGAAACCGATAAAAACGGAAATCGCACGGTTGACAGCATTTATGCGCAAGACATTTACAATGCATTGACCAAAGAGGGCTATAAAGTATTTTTCTCCCGAATAACGCTTGAAGATAAATTGGGGCAAGCATATGAACCTTATATTTTTTCTGCACTTAACACCGCAAAAGTTATGGTAGTGGCGGGAACTTCTCATGAAAACTTCAACGCCCCTTGGGTTAAAAACGAGTGGTCCCGCTATCTCGCCCTTATTAAAAACGGTGAAGATAAATTTATTATACCTGCATTCAAAGATATGAATCCTTACGACTTGCCTCAGGAATTTTCAAATCTTCAGGCACAGGATATGGCGAAAATAGGCTTTTTGCAAGATCTCGTGCGCGGTATAGGCAAATTGATAAAACCTATAGGAAATAATAAAGAAAACACATCCATTGTCTATCCCATAAATACCGAAGCCCTTTGTAAACGTATTGAAATATTCCTTGCCGACGGCAATTTTTCAAAAGCCGACGAATATACCGAAAAAGCCCTTGACCTCGAACCCGAAAATGCAAAACTTTACATTTACAAACTTCTTATCTCTTTGAAAATTAAAAATACGGAAAATCTTATCAGCTATCCCAAAGCCTTTTATAAAAATACGTATTATATAAAAGCGGTAAATTTTGCGAAAGGCGATTATCTT
>JAGCZN010000001.1 GCA_017959995.1 Clostridia bacterium | reverse complement strand
TCCGCAATAAACTAACGGAGGAATATTCTATGAATTTCAGCAATTTCGGTTTCGGCGGCAACAACGGTACTCTCTGGATACTTATAATCCTTCTTCTTCTGTGCAACTGCGGCGGAATGATAGACGGGATCTTTGAAAAACTTACCAACTGCGACTGTCTCATCCCCCTTCTCGCCGTGTGGCTGTGCTGCTGCAACAAAGGCGGAAATATCGGATTCGGCTGCGGCAAATAACCGCCCTGAAACGTAAAACAGGCCATTTTTCGCGCATAAACAAGTTAAAAGCGTTCGACGGGATATTTCTCGTCGAACGCTTTTTTGATAGCTTGATACGTTCTTCGGCGGCAAAAGTTACGAATAAACGATGAATTGCCAACCCTCGGCAAACGTTTCACTACCGCAGGCGCGGTTCGTATTTTACTACGCGAACACGCCGTGGTCGGTTAAAAATTCAAGAACTTCGGCACAGTTGTGTTGAAGTTTTTTATTGCGGCGGAACATATATTTGTAACCCACCGCGAGAGAGCGCAGAAGTTTTACGTTTCCGTCCTTTGCGGCAAGGATCATTCCGTCTATAACGCTTACCGCGTCCGAAACGAATTCGGCGGGTAGCCCCACCGAGGACAATACGCTTCTCCTGTCGTCTTCAAGCAGGGAGATAACCTCTTTAAGGTAAAGCATATCAATATCTTTGTTTTCCTTTACCGTGGAAGAAAAGGCGTTACGCGCCTTTTTTATCTCGTGCGCGCTTATCACCGTTTCCGCCATATTTTTAACTGTGTTTCGGAAGGGGATCACCAGTTCTTCGGCAAATATCTCGTACGCGCGCAAAATATTCTCGCCCGACGAGAAAAAAGCGGAGAGAAACACGTTGAAATCTATCTTTCCGTCAACGATGTCCTTAAGCACCCAAAAGCACAGCGCGACCGATTGTTTGGGATTATCCGGCATGGTGAAATGGCCGTGTTTGCCGTCTTCCCCGGCGTGAAAACCGACGGCTTTGAGTTGTTCGGGGCTTTCGCCCGCGCAGCAGAATTCGAAAATTTCAAACAGTATTCTCGAAGCCGAAACCGTTTCTAAAAGTTCCGCTATCTTTTTGGTGGCAAACAGATATTTGCCCGCCACAACTTCGTCCGCCTTGCGGATAAAAATCTCCAACGACTGTTCTTTCGTTACCATATTGCACCGCCCGATAAGTTTATAGATAAATAATAACACACTCCGCGTTTTTTTTCAATTATTTTAACCGCAAATTTGCCGAAGATAAATACGCCCGTAAATTGCGGTCGGTCCGCCGCGCGTACACAACCGAATGAAATTTTGAAGAAATTTTGCAAATTCGCTTGATTTTATAAAAAACATACTGTATAATTAGAGCCCGACTAAAAATTTTATATAAAGGAGTTATACGTTATGAAGTCAATTCAAATTTCACTGCAACTTGCAAGTTCCGTTAAAGAGTTCGTAAGCATAGTTCAGAAGTACGCCTTCGATATAGACCTGCGTTGCGACAGATACGTGGTGGACGCAAAGTCCATACTCGGAATTTTCAGCCTCGATCTTTCCAAACCGATAAACGTTGAAATACATTCCGAAGATTGCGCGGAATTACTTAAAGAACTAAAACCTTTTCAGGTCTGATTTAATTCGGACCGCCCGAGCGGGATTTTAAGAAAGGAGCGGACACTTTATGCAACAAGTCAAGGGCGAAGCGTCAACAAACAAGTTAATATTGCTCTTCGTCTTTGACAAAATGGAGAGCCCCCTTTCGGAAGAAACCGTTCTCGAAATGTGCACTTCTTCCAACGGTTGGATCGAGTATATGGACTGTAAACCTCTGCTGGCTCAACTGTTGGATTGCGGTTTCATTTACAAAATAAACGATTCCGGAACGCCTTTGTACGCCATAACCGTAGACGGGCGCATGTGCCTTGCGAATTATTACGTAAAAATACCCACCAGCACCAGAGAGGATATAGCGCAATACGTTAAAAACAACCGCAACCGCTATCGCAGAAAGCAGGAATGCTTTGCCGATTATTATAAAAATAAGGACGGAACTTTTACCGTTCACCTTAAAATAATAGAACCGGCGCAGCCGCTTCTGGAACTTAAATGCCTCGTCCCCACCAAGCAGATCGCCAAAGACATCCGCCAGAGATGGGAAGACAAAGCCGACGATTTCTACGCCCTCATTTACGAAAATCTGGTGGATTAAGGAGATTGAAAAATGAACACTTACGTGACGAGGGGAACTTGTTCCCGTCAGATTATTTTCGACGTTACGCCCGACCGCAAACTTGTAAACGTAAAATTCATAGGCGGTTGCAGCGGTAACCTTCAGGCTATATCGAGGCTTGTTAACGGCATGGATATAGACGAGGTGATAAAAACCCTTAAAGGCATAAAATGCCAGGCGGATACTTCCTGCGGCGACCAACTTGCCAAAGCCCTTATAGATTACAAACAAAAAAACGGCATAGAGTGATCCGGCCGCTTATCCCTCTCCCCTTCCGCGGGAGAGGTTTTTTTGTTTTTTTTATCCATTTGCCGAAAATTTATCCATAAAAAATTGAAATTACGTCTTGTTGCCGCCGTATTCTTATGCTATAATGATAATGGACGATTGTAGAGATCTCGAACGTGAACGATAAACAATCATTCACTAAGCGATATAAAAAATATGTTTTAAGGAGGGTTTTTTCATGAAAAAACTTGTAACGACGTTTCTTGCGGGGGTCTTATCTCTTGCTTTGTTTATCCCCTCGGGGTGTACGGAAACCGGAGAGTATATTTCCAATTACGGGAAATATGCCGATCGTTTCGATTTCAGCGACGAGGAATTATATGATTCTGATTATTATTACGAAATAAAAGAACAAATCGCTTGGGAAACGCCGCAAAAAACAACAATAGTTGAAAACGGCGAAGAAAAAGAAGTCGATATATATCC
>JAGCZN010000021.1 GCA_017959995.1 Clostridia bacterium | reverse complement strand
TTTGCCTAAAATATTCATTCCTTTGCCATGAACTATACGCGCCGAAGCAGCGCCGGAAACCACGCAAAGGTCAACGAACTTTGAAACGTTCTCTATCGCTTCGTCTACGTTCATGCCTATTACGTTAATCTCCGAAGAAGCGGGAACACAAGCGTTTACGTCACGCGTAAAAGTAACTGAATTCTTTTGTTTATTCGTAGATTTTACGTTTGGAATAAAAAGTGAAGAAACCTTTACGTTAAGCCTTACAGAACCCGCGGTAACTTCGGCTTCCTTCTTTTTCGGAGATACTTTTACGACGTATCCCGTAACACCGAGCGACCGGATAAAAACTGCGTCGCCCTCTTTTAGTTTATCGATGTCAACGGGCTTATCGCCCCCGTCCGGAGCGCTTTCGTCTTCAAGGTCGTATTTGACGTTTTCTATTTTATTTCTCAAAGAACTTGCGTTTATAACGTCGCCCCCGTCGATATTGTCCTTTTTGAGAATCTCTTTTATCTCGGAAATAAGTTCTTCGGCCTCTTCCGTCTTTTCGTTTACAATACGCCTTGCCTCGGCGCGCGCGCCCTGCAGGAAACGCTGCCTTTCTATATCGAATTTCGCCCTGTCGTTTTGCAGTTTGTCGTATTCTTCACGAACCTTAATCCTAAGCGTGTAATATTCGTTTTTTATTTCTTCCGCCTCTCTGCGGGATTTCTCGGCTTCCCGTAAAACGCTCTCGAAATTTATTTTATTTACAGTCAATAAACCGTACGCAGCATCGGCAACGGAAGGCGGCATTCCAAGCCGCTTCGATATCTCTATCGCGTTGGAACTTCCCGGCATACCGATAACTATACGGTATACTGGCTCAAACGTTTCCGCATCGAAATCCATACACGCGTTCATTATCTTTTCATTCGAATAGGCAAATTCTTTAAGGCGTGAATAATGCGTGGTAATTATGCCGTAACTTCCGTTTTCAAGTAATTTTTCTATTATCGCCTGCGCGAGCGCGCCGCCTTCGTCCGGATCCGTGCCAGCACCTATTTCATCAAGTAAAACAAGCGATTTATCGTTCGCAACGGAAAGGATCTCTATTATGTTTTTCATATGCGATGAAAAGGTGGATAAGCTTTGCTCAATACTCTGTTCATCGCCTATATCCGCGTAAACGCTATCGAAATACGAAAGGCGCGTTCCCGATGCGGAAGGAACGAACAACCCCGAAGAAGCCATTAGAGTAAACAAACCTACCAGTTTAAGCGAAACGGTTTTTCCGCCCGTATTGGGGCCGGTTATAAGCAGATAATTATAATTCTTTCCGAGTGAAACGTTCAAAGGAACAACTTTTTCAGTATCGATAAGCGGATGCCTTCCTTTGATTATATCGATTGTTCCGCGATCGTTAAAATCGGGTTTTACGGATTTGGTTTTATAAGCGTACTCGGCTTTGGCAAACGCCACGTCAATATCGCTTAAATAGTCGATATTCTGCGATAAAGGCGCCGAAAGCGCGCCTACCGAATGGGAAAGATCGCTTAAAATCTTTTCGATTTCAACGTTTTCCTCTATGGTTGCCGTTTTAAGATCGTTATTGAGTTCCAAAACGGCTTCGGGTTCGATAAAAACCGTCGCACCCGTAGAAGACTGGTCGTGAACAAGCCCTTTGACCTGTCCGCGGAACTCGCTTTTTACCGGGATAACGTACCTGTCGCCACGCATCGTTATAATATTTTCCTGAAGATACTTCATCTTGCCTCCGCGAAGATACGATGAAAGTTTTTCCCTTATCTGCTCGTTAAGCCTCTTTATTTTTTTTCTTATCTGATATAGCGTTTCAGAGGCATTATCCGAGATTTTATCTTCAGAAATTATCTTTTCGTTGATGTCGTTTTCAAGGTACGCGTCGCAAAAAAGCTGCTCGGCTATTCTTCTTAAATATATAATTTCGCCATCGTCGACCGAAGTTATGGATTTTTTCGTAAGCCTTGAGGATTTGAGTAGCCGCATCACACGAAGAAGTTCTGCGGCGGACAGAACCGCGCCCTTTGACGCGCGATCGAGCTCGTCGGTTATCTCGTCGAAAAAATCCACGCCCGAAACCGCATACGAATAAAGAAGTTTATCGGCTTCCGCAGTTGTATCGAGCGATATCTGCGCGCTTAAAAAATCGTTTTCGGGCTTTATTTTCAGTATTTTGTTTTCAGACGCCCCGAGCACCGCGTAACCGCTTACCGCGACAAGCACTTTATCATACTCCAAAGCATTAAGAACTTTTTCACTGAACATTTATTTTACTCCTCTTACGAGATTTCCGGAAGTGTGATTTGGAATTATTCCTTTGATTTTTAGTATATTATCCGCGTGCAGAATTTCGTTGCATTGATTTGAGGAATAAAGCGTAAAATCGTAAAGCAAACGTTTTTCAACACATTTATCCGCAACGAGGGAATACGGATTATACACTTCGAAACGGCAACGGGAAAGTTTGTACCTGCGTACGGTGAACGTTCTGTTATCCTCATCGGTCAACGAGAATATATTCCCCCTTTTGCAATCGGCACACTTTTCGGAAAACGGACAGTAAATAAGATCCATAACCTGAATACAGCCGAGAGAAAACGTAAAGCCGGACGATGAAATCCGCCCCGTTTCGGTAAGCGAGAGTTCCTTTGAGTAAACGAAGTAATCGGAAATTTCCTGCACGCGTTTTAAGTCAAACCGGTTAAACAGGTTAAAACCGGTTCCCGCAAAAAGTTTTACGCCCGCTTCCTTTGCCAGTTCCGCACCGTAATATCCCTCCGCGTAAACTCCGTCAAATCCCTTTAACGCGCGCATTAAAATTTTAACGTCCTCGCCCGAGGCAAAAGGCGGAACGTAAAGATACCTTTCAAGCATGTTCGTTTTCGCAAGAAAGTCATTGAGTTCGTTTTCGTCCGTATAGTCTAACGGTCTGAAAACAGCGATGTCAACGGAAGATAAATCAAACGAAAAATCACTTGATATAACAGCGATTTTATGTGAATTTACGTTAGGCGTAAACAGTTGCGAGGAAAGAGAAATCAAACCCGAAACCACGTTTCTTTCACCGGAAAAACAATCGAAAAAAACGGAATAACATTTACGGCGGAATGCGTTGATAACGGATTTCGGAGCAAATACTTTTTCAATTTTATTCACCTTTATTTCGGGATCAAACGGATACCCGTCCACTTTGCGGAAGCATTCTATCGCCTCGTTTTCGGTAAGGGCACGGCTCTGCGCGGGAAAGAATATTTCGTCCGACTCAACCGAAACGGACCTGTTTTCGGAAGAAATAACCGCCGAAGCCTTACAATTTCCCTCAAAATTAAGTTCTACGTTTATTTTTTTTGTTTTTACCATGGATAAAACTTCCGCCGCAAACGACTCGTCTTTCGTTATGCGAACGGAATCCCCCGCCGAAATACCGCCGAAAGAATCGAACACCGCTTCGCCGCCGGCACTTCCGACATACTTCAGACTACCCGCTTCGCACTCTCCGCGAAGTACTTTGAACCCGTCTTTAACGTTAAATTTTTCAGAGGTTGCAACGAAAACGCGCTTGCCTTCCACACGATTTACTTTTCCGATAAAATCGCCTATATTTGCTTGAGTTTTATTTGAAATTATGCCACGCGTATTACCCGTGAAATAACCCGTTGTAAAATCGCCGCGGTTAAACGCGCGCTTTAATTGCTTAAACGCCGATGCGTCGTTTTTTCCGTCCGCCGCGGCCCTGTAAACGGAAACAGCCGAATAGACGTATTCGGGACTTCTCATACGCCCTTCGATTTTAAAACTCTTTACGCCCGCTTCGATAAGACGTTGGATCTCGTTTTTAAGGCAGAGATCCGCAAGCGAAAGATTGTAACCGGTAAAAGACGTAATTCCCGAGCCGCCGTACGTATATTTTTTTCTGCACGGCTGTTTGCAGAACCCTCTGTTGCCGGATAATCCGCCGGCAAAAGAACTCATATAGCAATGCCCCGAAAAACACGTGCAGAGCGCGCCGTGGATAAAAACTTCCGTTTCAATTATTCTCGTTATTTTTTTTACGTCTTCCGTTGCGGTTTCGCGCGCGAGAATCACCCTTGAAAAACCGTATTCAACGGCCGCTTTTGCGCCCTGTTCGTTGCAAACGCCCGCCTGCGTACTCAAATGAAGACAGATATCGGGAATCTTTTCCTTCAAAAGTTTACCGAGAAACATATCCTGCATAATAAACGCGTCGGCCCCGAGTTTGTACGCGTCCGTCACGATTTTTATGAAACCGTCGATTTCGTCGTCCTTGACGAGGGTATTTACGGCAACGTAAATTTTAACGCCGAAAAAATGCGCGTATTTTATAAAATACCCTAAATTTTCCACGGAAAAATTTTCCGCGTTCTTGCGAGCGGAAAACTCTTTCAGCCCCAGATAAATTGCGTTTGCGCCGGACGATACGGCAGCGTAAAAACTTTTTTCGCCGCCTGCCGGCGCAAGGATCTCAACCGGCATTATCTTATTTCTACGTTAAGTTTCTCCTTCAGATTCTTAAGAATTTTCGCAGTGTACTTTTCAACGTCCTCAACGCTTAACGTTCTGTCGAGCGCGGTAAATTTTATTCTGTAGGCCATACTCTTTTTCCCGGCGGGAAGATTTGCGCCGGTGTAAACGTCGAAAAGTTCAACGCTTTCCATATTCTTAACGCCCGCCGATTCGATGCACTCAACGATTTGGGCGTTGGTTAAGGTTTTATCTGCAAGCAAAGCGAAATCTCTTTCAACGGACGGGAATTTTGCTATCGCTTTGAAAGAAACTTTATCGCGCGAATATTTTTCCACGGAAGAAAAACATATTTCGGCGACGTATATCCTTTTATCCGTACCGAGTTTTTCGGAAAGTTCGGGATTTATTTCACCGAGATACCCGACTTTTTCGTCGTTAAGTTTAATTGCCGCGGTGCGTCCCGGATGCATATACCCGATATTTTCCGCTTCGAACGACACTTTTGCGCCGCAATCCAAAGCGGCTAAAAACTGCTCGATATCCCCTTTTACGGTAAAGAAATCAACCCCTTCGCCGTATGCCGCAAGACATACCGTTTTACGTTCTTCCGGTAATTCCGCAAGCGGAAGAGCCTTCGGTATATACACGGCGGCGTATTCGAAAAACTTACCGTTATTGTTGTTTTTATTGAGATTTTTTATCGCCACGTTGACAAGTGACGGCACGAGAGACGTTCTCATCAAAGAGAAATCTTCACCGAGCGGATTTTTCAGTTTTACGGCTTTGGCGGCATCGATTCCGTACAGTTCGAAATATTTATCGGAAACGAAAGAATAAGTAACCGTTTCGTAATATCCGGCGGAAACGAAATATTCTCTCAACGCGTCTTCTCTCGCCTGCGTGAGCGTTTTCCCGCCGTCGGTTACGGAAGACCCCTCGAACAGAGTGCAATTTATGTGATCGTAACCGTATTCCCTTATAACTTCTTCGGCAAGATCGGGATAACCCGCTACGTCTTCACGGTAGGGCGGAACGGTAACCTCGAGTTTTTTTCCGTCGGTATTTACTTTGAAATCCAGTCTCTCGAGAATAGAAACGACTTCTTCTTCGGGAACCGATACGCCGAGGAGCGCGTTGATTTTACCGAATTCGGTTTTTATTAAGTTAGCCTCGGCCTTTTCGTAGTTTACGTCTGCTATTCCCTCGGCAACCGTGCCGGCGTTAAGCGTACGGATAAGGTTCAGGGCTCTTCTCATAGCAAGTTCCGTAGTATACGCGTCCACTCCCTTTTCAAATCTTGCGGAAGAATCTGACCTTTGCCCAAGCGAACGCGACGTTTTACGCACGTTATCCCTCTTGAACTTGGCCGATTCGAACACTATTTCCGAAGTATCGTCTTTTATCTCGCTGTTCAGCCCGCCCATTATACCGGCGAGCGCAACGGGTTTGTTCAGGTCGCATATCACGAGGTTTTCGGGGTTAAGCGTAAATTCCTTTTCGTCGAGCGTTACTATTTTTTCGCCGCGGGACGCCCTGCGCACGTTGATCTCGCCGCCTTCGAGATAGCGGTAATCGAAAGCGTGCATCGGCTGACCCGTTTCAAGGAGAACGTAATTTGTTATATCCACTACGTTGTTTATGGAATTTATGCCCATTCTGAAAAGTCTTCTGCGGAGCCAATACGGAGATTTTTCTATCTTTACGCCGCAAACGTAAGCCGCAACGTACCTCGGGCAAAGATCGGCATCCTTTACCCGAACTTTTATTTTATCCGCCGTTTTTACGTTTTTATCCGCTTTATACGTGAAATCCGGTAATTTAAGCGGTCTGTTGAGTACCGCGGATATTTCCCTTGCGAGCCCCAATACGGACTGGCAATCCGGACGGTTGGCGGTAACCGAAATATCAAAGATATAATCTTCAAGTTCAAGCGCTTCCTTTACTTCTTCGCCGAGAGGATAATCTTCGTTGAAAATCAGTATGCCGTTTACGGAAGCGCCGTCATAATAGGTATCGGTTATTCCAAGTTCCTCTCCCGAACAAAACATTCCGTAAGAGGGTTCGCCGCGAAGCTTTCCGTTAAAAATCCTCTCGCCGTTATTGAGCGTGGCGCCGTCTACGGCAACGGGAACCAACGCGCCCTCGAAAACGTTCGTTGCGGCGGTTATGATCTGAAGTTTGCCGTACTTTCCTGCATCTACCTGACAGATCGTAAGCGTGTCAGCATTGGGGTGTTTTGCCATGCTTTCTATACGGCAGAAAACGATTTTATATATTTTTTCACCGACGTGAATAACTTATTCCACTTCGAAGCCGCAGAAAAACAGTTTCGCTTCTAGTTCTTTTACGGATATTCGGCTTATATCAACGTATTAGTTAA
>JAGCZN010000020.1 GCA_017959995.1 Clostridia bacterium | reverse complement strand
GTTTTTGAATCGACGAAGTTGAGAACCTTAAAAGCCACGCGCGAAGGAAGATTGGTTTTGATAACGCCCGTAATAACGGTTACGTCCGGCCTTTGCGTTGCCACCACTACGTGTATGCCCGCGGCCCTTGCCTTTTGGGTAAGGCGGCGTATACGATTTTCTATATCCTGCTTAACCTGCGAACTTATGCTGAAAAGGTCGCCCAATTCGTCTATGATTATAACGATTTTCGGCATTTTTCGCTGCGTTTTGGGATTTATGGAATTATTGTATTCGTCTATCTTCTGCGCGAAACAGCTACGGAATATTTTATAACGCATTTCCATTTCGTCGATTGCCCAATCGAGTATTCCTATGCAGAGTTGCGCTTCGGTTATTATCTGGTCGATAAGCAGATGCGGCAAATGTTCGTATATAGTAAATTCAACCTGTTTGGGATCAACGAGTATAAGACGAAGATCCTCCGGCCCGTATTTCGTAATAAGGCTCATTATCATTGCGTTCAGAAATACGCTCTTACCCATACCGGTAGCGCCCGCAACGAGAAGATGCGGGGTTTTGGTAAGATCCGTGATTATCGGATTTCCTACTACGTCTTCCCCGAGAATGATCGAAAGCGCTTCGGGCGGACTCTTCTGATAGTCCTTTTCAAGCAGAAGTTCCTTCATCCCTACAAGATCTTTCGTCTTGTTCGGCACCTCTATCCCAACAAGGTTTTTACCCGGAATAGGCGCTTCGATACGTACGGATTCCACGGCGAGCCTCATCGCGAGATCCGAAGCCTTACCGGGAACTTTCGAAACCGTTATGTTTTCCGGAATGGAAAGTTCGTAACGGGTTATGGTAGGGCCGGAAACCACGTTTTCAACTCTCGCGGGTATGCCGAAATTATCAAGAGTTTTTTCTATTATAGCTATCCGCTCTTCTACTTTTTCGTCGCCGCCTTCGAGTTTTTTCGGGTTATCTTTATAAAGATCGATCGGCGGTTTTTTGTATTTGTAATGTAACGGCATTTCGGGTATACCGATATACTCGTTGTTTTCAACCAACTGCATCTGTTCGCCGTCGGAAGATTTTGCGTTCGGCTTCTCTTCTTCGGGCATTACCGCGTCGCCCGTGTCAGGTTCTATATAAATAGCTTTCTTTTCCTGCTCCAATCCGAATTTTTTTACGGCCGAGGGGCGTATTTCCCCTATATCTTCTTTCGCGCCGGCATCCTTCGTTCCGGCATCGGGTTTTACTCCGTTGTTATCCGTTTCGGCAGACTTACCGAACCGTTTATCCCATTTCTCCGCAAACGGCGAATTGTCAACCGCGCCGTCGGGCGATAAACTGTCGTAAATTTTTACGTCGTCAACGTCGGATCCGTTATCAGCGTCGGTATCGCGCTTCCCGCCGTTCTTGCCGGTGAATATCGTGCGCGCTCTGCTTCTTTCGGAGTCGTTTTCTTTTGCCCTGGAAGCATTCTCCCTTTCGATCTCGAGTTTGCGCTTTTCTTCGGTGCGGAAATAAACGGAATCGTCTTCCGCGTCGCTGCGGTTTCCGTTATCGAAAAGATCCACGCGGCGACGCTCAACAGATTCCGTGGGCCTTTCCGCCGCAAATCTTTCACGCCCGCCGTCGGTCGTCTCTTCACTTACGCTGCGGTCGGTATAACCCGCCCCGAAAATCCGCCTTTCGGAAACGCGGGCCCTGTTGCCGAAATCGGGCGTTTCGTAACGGTCGCCCGGTTCAACGCTTCCACGCCTGACGAAATTGGAACTTTGCGTATGGTCACGGTCCATCTGCCGCTGGTAAGATCCGCCGGAAAAATCGTCCGTACGGTTTGCGGCGGCCGAACCGTTGAAATCGTAACCCGTTCCGAACGTTGCGGAAGCACCGCTTTGTTTTTGCGGATAAAGAATAGTAAGCGCCTTATCTCTTTCGGTTCTATCCGCCTTTTTGCCGTTCTGACGGGGTGAGGCGTCGTTTTCCGCCCTGTCGTAAAGTCTGCTTTTAGGCGCAGACGCGGGGGCGGCTTTGAAATCGAAACTCTCGTCCGGATACATTTTGTACCCTGCGAATTCTTTGGGTTTTCCTTTCCTCCTGCGCAAAGCGGCTTTTGCGTTTACCGAAATACGCACGAAAACGATTATATCCGTTATCATAAGCACGGAGAACAATACGTAACAACCCACGGGCGTTAAAAATTTTACCGCGGGATATACGAAAACGGCGAATAAAGCACCCCCACCCGTACTCGATTCCATACCGTTTACGCCCCTGTTATAGCAATCGGTTATATACGAAGAATACCCCGTTTCCGCGTCGTTTGCGGTAACCGTATGCGCGAGGCAGATGAGAAAAAACAAAAAAACGAAGATAAGAAAAGATTTTTTTGCGTTTCCTTTCCTTTTTTTTACGGCTGAAAGAAGAATTATTCCGAAATAACAAAGTGCGGCAAAAAGCGCAAAGGCAAAATATCCGAACACACCGTATAAAAACTGCGTGTAAAACCATTGGCGGACAAACCATGCGTCGCTTAAAAGCATTAAAACCGCGGATATCACGGAAAAGAGAATCAGCGCAATTCCAACCGATTCTTTTGAAAACAGTCCGTTATCGTTTTTTGCTTGTTTTTTAGCGCTTTTCAACTTAATCTGCTCCCGTTTTGTTAAAATAATTATAACACATATATTTATTTTTTACAATCGTTTCCGAAAAGAAAACCGATAAAATTATGGTTAAAACGGCGTGAAAAAAGCACGCATTCAATGCGTGCTTCAAACTTACGTTATAAAAAGTGCTTTACAGGTATTTTATAACCATTTGCGCTATCTCCGCTTTGGAAGTGAGCCCCACTTTGGTTTCAACCGCTTCGCCGCCCTTGAACAGCATAAGCGTAGGTATGCTTGCTATACGGTATTTCATGCAAACGTCGTAACAATCGTCGGTATCTACCTTTGCCACGGTTATTTTATCGGAAAGCTCCTCGGCAACTTCATCGATAATGGGCGATTGCATTTTGCACGGGCCGCACCACTCGGCATAGAAATCAACCAAAACCGGCTTGTCCGCCTTTCCTATAAAATCGAAAAAATCCGAATTGTTCAATTTTACTATCTTTTCATTCATTTTAATTCTCCTTTACAAAATTATTCACTATTTCGTCGATCCCGATACTCGTTACGCTTCCGTCGCTCATCTTTTTTAACTGAACTTCGTTTGCGGCAAGTTCGTTATCACCTATAACGATTACGTATTCCGCGCTAATTTTATCCGCGTATTTGAACTGCGCCTTCACGCTGCGTTGCATGTGGTCTATTTCCGTTTTAACGCCGTTTCTGCGAAGCGCCGTTGCCAATTCAAACGCTTTGTCAAAAGCCGCGTCGCCCATGGAAGCGATATAAAGTTTAACAGGCGCCGCCTTAGGTATATCCGCGCCTACGGCTTCTGCGAGAAGAAGTATTCTTTCGATACCCATTCCGAATCCCACGCCGCACGTGGGCGCGCCGCCGAGCGTTTCGATAAGCCCGTCGTATCTGCCGCCGCCGCACACCGTTCCCTGCGCTCCGAGAGACGTGGTAATAAACTCGAAAACGGTTCTCGTATAATAATCCAGTCCTCTTACGATATGCGGATTGACTTTATACGAAAGTTTTGCCGTTGTCAAGTGTTTTTGCAATGCGCGAAAATGATCGCGGCAGTCGTCGCAAAGATAATCGGTTATAACGGGCGCGTTCTCGGTTATTTTTTTGCACTCTTCCTCTTTACAATCGAGTATGCGAAGCGGATTTTTTTCGTAACGTACCTTGCACGTTTCACACATTTCGTTCAGATGCCCGCCGAGATATTTTTTCAACGCTTTATTGTAATCGGCTTTACACGTTTTACAACCCATACTGTTTACGTTGAGTTCCACGGAAAGGCCGAGTTTCGAAAGCATATCGTATGCGATCAGAATAACTTCCGCATCGGTATCGGCGCTTTTCCCGCCGTATATTTCCACGCCGAACTGGTGATGTTCGCGCAGTCTGCCCGCCTGTGGCCGCTCGTAACGGAAAACGGGTGAAAAATAGTACATTTTGCAAGGCATTATTTCGTTATACATTCCGTTTTCGATAAACGAACGGGCAACGCCTGCCGTTCCTTCGGGTTTTAAGGTTATGCTTCTGCCGCCCTTGTCTTCAAAAGTGTACATTTCCTTATTCACTACGTCGGTGGTATCGCCCACACCGCGTAAAAAAAGTTCCGTATGTTCGAAAACGGGCGTTCTTATTTCCCTTAAATTGTACGCTTCCGCAATTTCCGAAGCGCATTTCTCAAAATAATGCCATTTGTATACGTCGGAAGGAAGGACGTCCTTCGTTCCCTTTGGAATATTTATCATAATTTTACCTGTTATAGAATGTATTTTTTGAGATTTTTCTGTTTGAGCGTTTCCGGCATGTGGTCCGTAACGTACTTTTCGTCGATAACCATTTCTACGATCGGGTGATCGCCGCCCGCGTTAAACGAAATTTCCTCAACGAGATTTTCCATTACGGTGTGAAGCCTTCTTGCGCCTATATCCTCGCTTGTGGCGTTGAGTTCGGCGGAAATTTCGGCTATTTTTTCTATGGCGCCTTCAGTGAAACTCAAATCAATATTGTCTACGCGGAGAAGCGTTTTATACTGCGAAATGATGGCGTTTTGCGGAACGGTGAGAATGTTTACAAAATCCTGCTTATTAAGGCTGTCAAGCTCAACGAGTATCGGGAAACGCCCTTGCATTTCGGGAATAAGATCCTGAACGGACGAAACGTGAAAAGCGCCCGCCGCTATAAACAGGATATAATCGGTTTTAACGGGGCCGTACTTGGTAATTACGGTGGACCCTTCTACTATCGGAAGAATATCTCTCTGCACGCCTTCCCTCGATACGTCGGGCCCGGAAGAAGCGCTGTTCTTTCCGGCGATTTTATCTATTTCGTCTATAAAAATTATTCCTTCGTTCTCCGCCCTTCTTATGGCTTCGGAATTAACGTTATCGGAATCTATAAGTTTATCCGATTCTTCGGCAACAATAAGCTGCATTGCCTCTTTTACGGTTACTTTGCGTTTTTTTCTTTTCTTC
This sequence comes from Clostridia bacterium, assembly GCA_017959995.1. Taxonomy (GTDB): domain Bacteria; phylum Bacillota; class Clostridia; order Christensenellales; family Borkfalkiaceae; genus RGIG3732. Next base: position 4,302 of record JAGCZN010000020.1, on the reverse strand, counting down.
GGGCCGAACGCATCGAAAATAGAACCGAGATTAAGTTCGGTGCCCGAACCCGGAACAAGTTCCATAGGTTTTGGAACGTCCGCCACTTCTATTTCGATCTGATAATTGTTATATTGACCCGTGCGTAAATTTTCAAGAATTCTGTTTCTGAAAACCTCTTCGGGTGTTTCGCCTTTTTCGTCTTTGAGCATTACGAGAAGCGCGTTAAGAACGGTTTTTTCAGCCGTGGCGGTCGCTTTGGCGCTTACTATTTTGAACTGTTCTTCCTTTACGAGACGCACGGCACATTCAACAAGATCCCGTATCATGGATTCCACGTCTCTGCCAACGTAACCTACTTCGGTAAATTTCGTGGCCTCAACTTTAATAAAAGGCGCCTTTACGAGTTTCGCAAGTCTTCTGGCTATTTCCGTTTTACCCACGCCCGTAGGCCCTTTCATTATGATGTTCTTGGGCGTTATTTCTTCCATCTGTTCGGGCGAAAGTCTGCTTCTTCTGTATCTGTTCCGAAGCGCAATCGCAACGGCTTTTTTTGCCTTATCCTGCCCGACGATATATTTATCAAGTTCAAAAACTATTTGTCTCGGAGTCAGATCCATTTTATTCTCCTTTTCCTTTTATTATCAAAGATTTTATTTGCTTTTACGTTACGCATAACGGTTTATCGCACCGTTTCCACACAAATGTTATCGTTGGTATAAACGCAAATTTCACTTGCAATCTTAAGTGCTTTGAAAACTATTTCTTCGGCGCTGTAAGAGGTTTCTTTACTTAATGCTCTGGCCGCGGCAAGCGCGTAGTTGCCGCCGCTGCCTATAGCGCATATCCCGTCTTCAGGCTCTATTACCTCACCCGAACCCGAAACAATTAAAAGCGTATCTTTATCGGCGGTTATCATCATCGCTTCGAGTTTCCTTCCCACTTTATCGTTTCTCCAAAGTTCCGCAAGTTCAACCGCGCTACGCATGAGATTGCCCGAATATTTGTTGAGCATTCCCTCAAAACGTTCGGTGAGAGTAAATGCGTCGGACACGGAACCGGCGAATCCGAGTATGACTTTATCGTTGTATATGCGGCGGACTTTTACCGCGTTCGTCTTGAATATGATCGATTCCGAAAAGGTTACCTGACCGTCGCCCGCAATGGCGGTAACGCCGTTTTTCTTCACGGCGCAAATAGTCGTTCCTTTGAATTCGTTCATAATAGTTCCTCCCTGTATTTTTTTATAATATTCAAAGATCTTTCCGCGAAATACGCTTTACGCGCGGCTTTATCCCGTATGTGTTTTTCGGTAGGTTCCAAAATACCGTAATTTGCGTTCATCGGTTGAAAATCCGGATTTTCGGTGGAAATATACGAAGCAAGCGCCCCTATAACCGTTGAATTGCCGAACGATACGGGCGGCATTCCGCGCAGTTTACGGTAAACGTTTACGGCTACGGTAAGCCCGCTTGCGGCGCTTTCGACGTACCCTTCAACACCGGTTATCTGTCCGGCGAAATATACGTTCGGGCTACCGATGAGCGAATAATCGCTTGCGAGAATACCTGGGCTTTTTACGTAGGTGTTTTTATGCATTACCCCGTACCTGAAATATTCGGCGTTTTTAAGTGCGGGAATTATTGAAAGTACTCTTTTCTGCTCGGAAAACAAAAGATTGGTCTGAAATCCTACTATGTTGTACGAATCACCCGCAACGTTTTCCTTTCGTAGCTGAACGCACGCATACGGCCATCTTCCCGTTTTGGGATCGGTAAGCCCCGTGGGTTTCATAGGCCCGAAGCGCAACGTATCGCGCCCCCTTCCCGCCATAACTTCTATTGGCATACACCCGTCGAAAACCTTATCGTCTTCAAAATCGTGAAGTTCGGCGCGCTTTGCATTCAGAAGTTCCTCGACAAATCCGTCGTACTGTTCTTTATTTAGCGGACAGTTTACGTAATCGCCTTTTCCCGCCTCTCCGTACCTGTCGGAAACGAAGGAATTTTCACGGTCGATACTCTCGCCGTCAACTATGGGCGCGGCGGCGTCGAAAAAATAAGGACACGAGCCCGTGATCTGCGCTATTTTTTCCGCAAGCGCGGGAGTTGTGAGCGGGCCGGTTGCGATAACGGTAATATCTTCGCGGTCTATATCGGTTATTTCTTCGGAAATAACTTCAATATTTTCGTCGTTTTTTATTTCTTCCGTTATTTGAGCGGAAAAAAGTTCTCTGTTCACCGCCAAAGCTTTACCTGCGGGAACGGCTGTTTTATCGGCCGCGGATATTATTGCCGAACCGATCAAACGCATTTCTTCTTTGAGCAAACCGCAGGCGTTACCGAAAACGTCGTTACTTTTTAAGGAATTGCTGCATACGAGTTCGGCAAAGCCGGCGCTGTGATGACACGGCGTGAATTTATTGGGTTTTATATCGTAGAGCTTGACTTTGACGCCACGCTTTGCAAGATAAAGCGCAACTTCGCTTCCGGCAAGGCCGCCACCCACTACTTTAACGTAATCTTTCATTCGGCGGTTTTTCCGGTGTAATCGCAATCCTTAGCCGAGCACTTAACGGTTTTTCCGTCTTTCGAATAAATCAGATACGAATTACACTTCGGGCATTTATCGCCCGTGGGCATATCCCAACTCATGAATCGGCAATCGGGGTATCCCGAACAACCGTAGAAAATTTTGCCTTTTTTTGAAGTCATTTTTTGTGTGGGCTTGCCGCAATCGGGGCAAACGCCCGCTTTTTCGGTAAGGCTTTTCGTTGTTTTGCAGTTCGAACACTGTAAATACTTGCCGAATTTACCGATCTTTTCGGCCATTAACCTGCCGCACGTTTCGCACGGAACGTCGCTTACCACCTCGTTTACAGGTCTTATATTAGAACATTCGGGATAGTTGGGGCAAGCGAGAAATTTACCGAATTTACCCGTTTTAACTATCATGTTCTGCCCGCATTTTTCGCATTTAACGTCGGAAACCTCAAGGTTTTCGGAACGTATATTATCGCATTCGGAGTTGGAACATTTAAGAAATTTTCCGTACCTTCCGTTCTTTCTTATCATTAAACTGCCGCATTTTTCGCATTTAACGTCGGTAAGTTCGTCGCCGTCCTTTGAGGCATAGCCGAGTTTATCGGAGAACGGAGGGTAAAAATCCGCTATAAGTTTATGCCAATCCTTACCGCCGAACTCTATCTCGTCGAGCTTATCTTCCATTTTGGCGGTAAATGATACGTCCATAATATCGCTGAAATACTTCGTAAGCATATCGGTTATTTCGTAAGCTACTTCGGTAGGCTTGATGTATTTGCCTTCTTTACCGGTATATTTTCTCTTTGAAAGAACCGAAATTATAGACGCGTACGTAGACGGGCGGCCTATACCTTTATCTTCCATTGCTTTTACGAGCGAAGCGTCGGTATATCTCATCGGCGGCTTGGTGAACTTCTGTTCGGGTTTGAGCCCGTAAAGATTAAGTTCTTCGCCCACTGCGAGATCCGGAAGCACTATACCTTCGGAAGAAAGATCTTCGTCCTCCTTCTTGTAATCGGCGTAAATAACCGTAAATCCGTTGAACAGAACCGTTCTTCCGTTTGCCTTGAAAACGTGTTTTTTTGCGGATATTTCAAGGTGAACGCTGTTGTATTTCGCTTCGGACATCTGCGAGGCGATAAAGCGTTCGTATATAAGTTTATACAGATTATAATGATTTTTATCGAGAAGTTTTTTAACGCTTTCGGGCGTTCTTGAAACGTCGATCGGGCGGATAGCCTCGTGCGCATCCTGCGAATTTTTACGGGCTTTGTATATATTGGGTTTAGACGGAACGTATTCGTTTCCGTAAACGTTTCTTATATATTCGATCGCCTGCGTCTGAGCGGCTTTCGCTACCCTCGTGCTGTCCGTTCTTATATATGTTATAAGCGCGATATGTCCCTCCGGCGTATCTATTCCCTCGTACAGATCCTGAGCAAGACGCATGACCTGCGGAGACGACATAGAAAGTTTGTTCGAAGCATCCTGCTGAAGCATACTCGTAGTGAACGGCGGAAGCGCATGTTGCGATACTACGGTTTTTTTCACGTCTTTAACTACGTATTTCGCGCCGTCAAGATCCTGTAAAAGTTTATCGGCATCTTCTTTTACCGCGGGTTTCAACTGAAGCATTGCCCTGAATTTAGGCGGCTTTCCGTTTGAAAGCGTTGCGTAAACGTTCCAATCTTCCTGCGGAACGACAGCGGAAATCTCTCTCTCCCTGTCGACGATCAGTTTGAGCACGACCGATTGCACTCTTCCCGCGGAGAGATTAGGC
>JAGCZN010000208.1 GCA_017959995.1 Clostridia bacterium | reverse complement strand
TTGCTCCAAGCTTTTTTGCAACTTTCCGCCACGCTATCGTAAACGTAAATTTTAAGTTTGGAATTTATTTTCCGCGTTCCGTCCGTCAAACTGAATCCGCCGTATTTATCGTACGACGGTTTAAAAGTCAATCCGTTATAACAGAATATTTCCGCATCTAAATATAAAGGCTCGCCATTTTTAAGATTGTAATAAATCTCGGTCAGGTCGCCGCATTCCTGAAAAGCCGTTTCGGCAATCGACCGCATTGAGGCAGGCAAGATTATTTTTTTCAAAGTTGCACAACCCGTAAACGCTCTCGATGATGTTATTCTCTCGCACCCTTCCAAAAATTCAAGTTCTTCAACTTGCGCGTCGCCTTTATAATAACTGCCGCCGAATTGATCCGTATCTACATCTTCCGTTAAAATTTTAAGTTTTTTTGCCCGGCACATCAGCGAACTCCAACCGAGCGTTCCCGCCTTTACGGTAAGTGTATCGCAGACTACGCCGTAAAAGCAATATCTGCCGACCGTATCCGAAACTTCGGAGTAAATCTCATTTGCTTCCGCGCGGTCAAACGCGTTTTCGCACATATCGTTTACCTTGAACTCTACTTTGTCAGCCTTAAATTTTCTGCCCGAAAAAGCATATTCCCCTATCTTCGTTATCTCGTCGGAATAAGTATAGTTTCCCGAACCTAAAACGAGGATCTTCTCTCCTTCCTCCTCTACTACGAGGCAGCCGCAGGAAAGAAAGGCGTTTTCCGCATTGTTGAGATTTATTTTTTCTATAGGGCAATACGCGAATTTTTTGCCGAGCGAAGTATCGGCAACGGATAGCGTCACTTCTTTAAGCGAGCCGCAACCGGTAAAACAATCATGCGGTATCTCGTCATAAGGAACGGAGAAATCCACCGAGGTTATATCCGTGTATGAAAACGCGCCGATCGATATTTCTTCCCCTTTCAAAGTTATATCGCCGTAAAGTTTACTTTGAGTAAAAGCATACGAGCCGACCTTTTTCACGGAAGAAGGATAATTTATCTCCGCGCCCGTACCGTTAAAGGCGTAGTCGCCTATATACTCTATCGAATCGGGCAGAATTATTTTTTTCGCGGTACACAAAAAAGTTCCGCTCTTTTGAACGTTAATAAAATCATTTCCTATAATTCTTATACCATCTTCTATCGTGATCGTGCCGTATTCGAGTTCCGTTAAACGTAAACCGTGAAAATGTCCGTGTAAATAAACGCTACTATGTATCCATTCATCGTCGTAGCCGTAATAAGAAAAGGCATTCGGCGCGACGGCGTCAACCTTTTTCCCGTTGTGAACGGCGGGCACTACCGGATCTTTGACAGGCGCGGAAGAAAAGCCCGTTACCGCATAGGTATCGTCTTGCTGAAGTTCAAATGATAAATACTTGTGCGGATCGGTCTCGGCGGAAAGTTTCGCCCGCTTACAGCCCGTAAATAAGAAAAGACACAAAACAGCTGCCGCGGCGAAAACGAATACTGTTATTTTCTTCATAACTACCTCCGTTATATAGACCGAAAAAATATCAAAAGTGTGACAAAGTATCTTTATTATTATATTTTTTCCCGTTAATGCGTGTTTTACGGGGTTTTTAAAAGAGCAGGCGGGCTTTATCCGGCAGGTCGAGCACCTTTGAATTATCGCCGTGCACGCGGAAATTTTCCACGTGATAGGTTCTGTGGGGAACTATATAAATGCGCTTGTCTTTCCATATTTTACTTACGTCGCTGCTCAAAGAACCTTTTTTGAGAATATAATCGGCAATATCGGCGTTCAGGTCAATAACGGCGCTGCCGTACCCTTCCGCGAAGAGATCGAGAAGGGCGGCGCGTATGCGAAGTACTACGTAATCGTTGGAGTAAATGCGCCCGTCGCCGTGGCAGTAAGGACATTCCTGCACGAGGACGGAAGCGGATTCCTGACGCTTTTTCTTTCTCGTGAACTCAACGAGACCGAGTGCGCTCATACCGAGTACGTTGCACTTCGCTCTATCCTCTTTAAGCGCGTTTTCAAAGGCTTTTACTACCGCGTTGCGATGTTCGGGGTCTTCCATATCAATAAAATCGACTACCACTATACCGCCGATGTTTCGTAGGCGTACCTGACGGGCTATCTCTTCCGCAGCGAGCATATTGGTGTTGAAAACGGTATCTTCCAAAGTGGAATCGCCCGTGTATTTACCGGTATTAACGTCTATGGCGGTAAGCGCTTCGGTTTTATCTATTATAAGATAGGCCCCGCTTTCAAGCTCCACGCGGTTACGGAGAAGTTTGTCCACCTCGCGATCCAGCCCGAAATGCCTGAACATATCGGTATTTTTATCGAACAGCAGGAATTTTTTATTGTATTCGCCGCCGTTGGGATCCTTTTTCGCGCGGAAACGCAGTTCGTCGTACAGGGCTCTGTTGCCGATATAAATGTTGGAAACTTCCGAGGAGTACACGTCGCGCAGCATGCGCGTAAGAAGATCGCCCTCCTCGTAAACGAGCGCGGGCGCGGCGGCTTTTTCGGCGTTTTTCAGCGTTTCAAGGTACTTTTCGTAAAGCGCCTCGGCTTCTTTTTTCAGGTCGCGCGCGGAAGCTTTGGCGGCGGCCGTTCTTACCACGAACCCGCCTTTTATCTTCTTTTTTATCTTTTCCAGCGTATCCGAAAGTTTTTTGCGTATCTTTTCGTCGGTTAATTTCCGTGAAACCCCCACGAGATCGAAACTCGGCATATAAACGAGGTACACCCCCGCGAAAGACAAATGCGGCGAACACTTTACGCCTTTCGTGCCCATATAGTCCTTGACTATCTGAACGAGAATCTCGTCGTTTTCTTTAAGTTCCATATTCTGCTCAGGAATATCGTCTACGGCAAGATCCCGCTTGTCGGGCAACATTTCGCTTACGCACAGATAGGCGTTCTTTTTAAGGCCGAGATTCACGAACGCCGCCTGCATTCCGCCGAGAACCGAAACCACCCTGCCTTTGTAAACGTTTCCCACGATATTGGAATTATCTTCTCTCTCTATGTGGTATTCAAGAAGTTTTTCTCCATCGGCAAGGGCAGCGGTATAGTGCCCGACGTTGATATCCAAAAAAATATTTTTCGCCATATATATATCCAAAAAAATTAAAATCGGTTTGATCGGAATGCCGCAAAACCCTTAAAAACGCGCGTTTTAAGGGGTTTTATGCTTTTACCCGTTTTTCAGAAGGCTTTCTACGCTCTTTCCGCCTTCGATATACGCTTCCGTTTTTATTATCTTTACGTGTCCTCCGCCGTAACGCTCTTTTAGGGCGGAAGCGAAAACGTCCGGACGGAGCGAGGCGTTGCCCGCCGCAAGCACCGCTTCGATGCCGTTTTCTACGGGAACGACGGAAATTATCTTATCGCGCACTTCTTTTTCCTCTCCCCTTTTATTTACCACGAAAAACCGTTCCGCTTTAAGCACTTCTTCCGCGTTAAAAGCGTTTACGCCCCCGATAATATATTTGGCAGAGGTGATAACGGAAGCGAGGTTTACGTTTTTTTCCGAATAATACGCCCCCACGCATTTAATTCCCTTAGGGGAAGCGGCGTTGAATGCCGTATAAAATTCTTCGGGCGAAGTATCGGTATCGACCGTACAGTACTCGGCAAGGCTTTTAAGCCCCACGCCTATAGGGCTTGACATAAAAACCAGCATGTGCGGATGAAACCCTTGCGAAGTTTTTACCGCGATATTCGCGCGTATAAACGTTTTGTTCAGGTGCCTGAGCGTATCGAGGTGAGAAATAAATTCCGCGCCTTCCGTTTTAGTGTATCTGAAAACTATCATAAATCTTCTTCGCCTCGCTTAGAAGTGCCCTTTTTCGCAGATAATTCGTCTTTTTTCGGGCAAAATACGTTATGCAGGCCGCACCCCTTGCACCCGCTTAAACAACTTCCCGTAACCTTTCCGTCGTAGGCGAGGCGGCGCTCTTTCAAAAGAAATTTTTTGTCTATGAAAACGTCGATGAAATCCCACGGCAGAATTTCGTTTTCTCCCCATTCACGGGTATAGTCGGAAGGTTTCACCCCGCACTCCTTAAAAGCGGAATACCACTCGTCCGTCTTGAAAATATTGCTCCATCCGTCAAAAATGCAGCCTTTTTTGTACGCGGCTTCAATAACCTTGCCGGTGCGGCGATCGCCGCGCGCGAAAACGGCCTCCATTTCGGAAAGCGCGTAATCGTTCCAGGAAAATGAAACGCCCTTTAACGGCAATTCCTTGCGGAGCAGGGCTATTTTCGCCTCCACTTCTTCGCGCGTGGCCTGCCTTTCCCACTGGAAAGGCGTGAAGGGCTTTGGTATGAACGTGGAAACGCTTACGCTAATTCTCAAACTGCGAAGCCTGTTCGGGCGGGCGGAAAATACGTCGCGTATCTTATAAACTATATCGCGTATTCCTTTAAGGTCGTCGTCAGTTTCGGTGGGAAGGCCGAGCATAAAATACAGTTTTATCCCCGTATAACCCTGTTCGAACGCCTGACGGATACCGCGCATGATCTCATCTTCGGTAACGTCCTTATTTATCACGTCACGCAGTCTCTGCGTTCCCGCTTCGGGTGCGAAAGTGAGCGACGATTTGCGGCTTTCCTGAACGAAATCCCCATCGAAACTGTCAAGCCTTAAAGACGGAAGCGCCAGGTGAACGCCGGGCAAACTCTCTTTGATAGCGGGGATCAGTTCTCGCAAATATCTGTAATCGCCGGTGGAAAGGCTGTTGAGGCTTATCTCGTCAAACCCCGAAGTGCATATAAGGGATCCGGCAGTTTCAACCATGTTTTCCTTGCTGCGTTCTCTCACGGGGCGGTAAAGAAAACCCGCCTGACAGAATCTGCAACCGCGGTAGCAACCGCGCATCACTTCGAGAATAGCTCTGTCAAACACCGCTTCGATATTAGGCACGAGGAACTTTTTAGGGTAAACGGCGCTGTCCAGATCGCGGCATAACGCCTTTTTTATCTTTTTATCGGGCGAAAATCCCTTTATCTTCCCGTCGTTTCCGTAAACTACGTTCAAAAGCGCCGGCACGTAAACGCCCTCTACTTCCTCGGCGGCGCGGCGCAGAAATTCTTCTTTGCTCTTACATTCGATTTTCAATTCGGCAAGGCGCCGCATATTGTCCTCGCCGTCGCCTATGGTGAAAATATCTATAAAATCGGCCATCGGCTCGGGATTGCAGGCACACGGTCCGCCCGCCTGTATCACGGGAAAATCTTCTCCTCTGTCTTCCCTTCTCAATGGGATTCCCGCCAGATCGAGCATATAGAGAACGTTGGTGTAGCTCATCTCGTATTGAAGAGAAAAACCTATCATATCAAAGGTTTTAAGCGGTTTTTTGTTTCCGAGGGCGTAAAGTTCAATACCGTTTTCTTTTATTTTTTCACCGAAATCCGGCCACGGGGCAAAGCATCTGTCCACGTAGGCGCCCTTCACCCCGCGTATGGCTTCGGCAACGATTTTTATGCCGAGGTTACTCATGCCCACTTCGTAAACGTCAGGAAAACATATACAGTAATTCAACCTGCCGTCGAAAGGTTCGGCCTCGTTATATTCGCCGCCTATATAACGCGCGGGTTTTTCCACCTGCGCGAGGATTTCTTCAAGTGTCTGTTTCATTTGTTTTTCCCTGAAAAGCCCGTTACGTTTTAACGAACGGTATTATTATATACTTAAAAACGCGCGTTGTCAAATTATTCCCGCGCGGCGCGGCGTTGACTTTATACGCCCGATATGATAAAATAACCGTTAAAGACATATAATACGTAAGAGGTGGTTATGATATTCATTCCCGTGTTCGGGCCCGCATTGATTTTTTACGTGCTCGATTATCTTACCTTAATAATAATCATTCCGGGTTTTCTGTTCGCGCTGTGGGCGCAGTACAGGGTGAAATCGTCCTTCGCGAAATATTCGAAAATACCGAACGCCCGCGGAATAACGGGCGCCGAAGCGGCGAGAAAGATCCTTTCACAAGCCAACGTTTACGGTGTTTCCGTAATTCCCTGCCGCGGAAATCTTACCGATAATTTCAACCCTAAAACGGGAACGATAAACCTTTCCGAAAACGTGTTCGGCACCCCGTCGGTTGCGGCGGTGGGAATAGCCGCGCACGAAACGGGGCACGCGATACAGAAAGCGAAAAATTATTTCCCCATGAAAATCCGCTCGATTCTCGTGCCGGTTACGAAAATAGGCTCTTACGCGGCGCTGCCGCTGGCGCTTATAGGAATCGTGATCGAATGGCTGGCGGAAGCTTCGGGCAATTTCGGCACGGCGCTTATCGCATTGGGCATATTTCTCTATTCTCTCTCTGCCGTTTTCGCGCTTATCACGTTGCCGGTGGAACTGAACGCTTCGAAAAGGGCAAGAAGAATGCTCCTTTCAACGGGAATACTCACCGCGGAAGAAACGAAACGGGCAGGCAAAGTTTTAAGCGCGGCGGCGCTAACTTACGTTGCCGGTCTTACGGTGTCTTTATTATATCTTCTGCGTTTTATAATTATTATTTTATCGCTTAGAAGAAACAGGCGTTAACCGCCTTTATCGCGCAAAAATAAATAAAAATTCAATTTACGTTTCCGAATGCGAACAGAAAAAACTTCTCGTTTCAGCAATATTTTTTCCCGTACCCGCCTTACCCGGACCGGCGTATATCGGCTTTTCTTGCGGAAAACGAAACGTTGAAAATTTTACCGGAATAAAACGGTAACCCGTACAAACAAAAGCGGCAGCAGTATCCATACCTTTGGGCCTTGACGATTTCTAAAAGCCCCCTGACGCGCGATAATGCGTGATTCAGGGGGCTTTTTGTTATTCTTCAAAGCGGATGGCGTTTTTATACAAGTATTCTATCAGCGTTTTCCGTTTTATTATGCCGCTGTAAACGCCGCGGTCGTCGGTAACGGGCACGAAGTTCTGATCCATTATTACCGAAAGAACCTCGTCCATAGAGGCGCTTAAAGTTACCGGTTTATAAGGGCGGTATTTTTCTATATCTTTCACCAGTACGTTTTCCGCAGCGGTTATATCGAAACGGGCGTGGTTTTTTATATACCTTAATATATCGCCTTCGGATACGGTAGATACGAAAACGCCGTTTTTATCGAGTATGGATACCACGCTGAACTTGTGATAATCGAACTTTTCGAGTGCTTGCCTTATGGTAGAATCCGCGTTAACGTAATAAGTATTTTTCTTTACCGTAAGAAATTGAAAAATATCCGTGGGTTTCTTCATAACAACACTCCTTTTCAGTACACGATAAAAGCCCCTTAACGTGCGATAAAACGCGTTTTGCGGGGCTTTTGCTGTTACCGAATATTAAATCAACTCTATAATTGCGGTTTCGGCAGCGTCGCCTTTCCTTTGGCCGGTAAGATAGATACGGGTATAACCGCCTCTCTGACCTTTCTCCTCGGCGCGCTCGGCGTACTTGGGCGCGATCTCATTGAAGAGTTTTTCGATTACGGGGTGCTTGATGCCCTGCGTTCTTTCTTTATACTCTTTTTTACTCTCTTTATCGCCTTTGGCAAGCGGCATATCCGCTACCTTGTTCATAATTCTTCTTCTTGCGGAAAGTTTTTTGGCGCCGTCCTTAACGATCTTCTGCTGAACTTCCTTACCTTTTTTATTGGTAACGGTAACCGTTTCCTCAACGGTATCCTCGTAAGAATTGATAGCGAGAGTGATAACTTTTTCAACGTAAGGCTGCAATTCCTTGGCCCTACCTTTGGTGGTTTCTATTCTTCCGTACATAAGAAGGCTTGCCGCCTGATTGCGAAGCAGCGCCATTCTCTGCGTGGTAGTCATTCCTAATTTGCCGGGCATCTGATTAGTCCTCCTTGTCCTTGAGTTTTAAGCCGTAACTCGTGAGTTTGTTGATAACTTCGTCAAGCGATTTTCTGCCGAGATTACGTACTTTAAGCATATCGTCTTCCGTTTTTTTGGTTAGATCCTCAACGGTATGAATATTTGCCCGTTTAAGGCAGTTATACGAACGAACGGATAAGTCCATATCTTCGATATTCATCGTGAGTATGGTTTGCATACTGTCGGGCTGGGGCGAAGTTAAAATTTCTATTCCGCCCATACTGCCGGATAACTTGACGAACAAATGGATATGTTCTTCTATTATTTTAGCCGCAAGACTTATTATTTCGCATCCGGTGAAAGCGCCGTTCGTCCACACTTCGAGAATGAGTTTATCGAAATCGGTGTTCTGCCCTACGCGGGTGCTCTGAACGTCGTAATTTACCTTTTTAACGGGGGTGTAGATAGAATCGATGGGAATGTAATCTATAACGCCGGTCTTGTTGTATTCGGCGCCTTTATATCCCCTGTCTCTGCCTATGGTTATTTCCATATCGAGAACTCCGCCCTCGTCAACCGTGGCGATATAGAGATCCGGATTGAGAATTTCTATTTCGGCGTCGTTTTCAATGTCGCGCGCGTAAACTACCGAAGGGCCTTCCTTATAAAGTCTTACGACCTTTTTGAAGTTCTGATCGAGCGTTTTTGTTTTAACGTTAAGCGATTTTACGTTGAGAACTATTTCCGTTACGTCTTCCTTTACGCCGGGAATAGTTGAAAACTCGTGCTTTACGCCGCTTGCGAACTTTACGCCCTGCGCCGCCGCGCCGGGAAGCGAGGATAACAGCGTTCTCCTCAGACAGTTACCCAGCGTAAGACCGAAGCCTTTTTCCAGAGGTTCGACGATCACTTTCGCGTAGTTTTTCTCTTCGTTCTCCTCTACACTTATCGTAGGCATTTCTATATTCATCATAGAATGTTTACCTCCTGTCTTTATGATGATTTCGGCAAAGCCGCTTTATGCGGCCCTTCCTGCAGAGCAGTACTTACAAGTTTTTACTTGGAGTACAACTCGACGATCATTTGTTCCGTTATCTGCGAATCGATATCTTCGCGGACCGGAAGCGCTATGACCTTACCTTCAAGTGTATCGGGGTTGAAGTCCACCCATTTAGGCATAGTGCCTTTCTGCATCTGTTTTATTTCGGCAAAGAACTTATTGTCGCGACTGCTTTCTTTAACGGCTATAACGTCGCCTTCCTTTACCGTGTAAGAGGGAATGTTCACCTTCTTTCCGTTCACGGTGAAGTGGGCGTGAGTAACAAGCTGTCTCGCCTGATTTCTCGAAGCGGCTATGCCCATTCTGTAAATAACGTTATCAAGCCTTCTTTCAAGAAGCGAAAGCATATTTTCGCCGGTTATTCCCTTCATTCTGTCGGCCTTTACGTAATACTCGTGGAACTGGCCTTCGAGAACGCCGTAGATCCTTTTGGTCTTTTGCTTTTCGCGAAGTTGCAGACCGTATTCGGAAACCTTATGTCTGCCTGCGCCGTGCTGACCGGGAGGCGTGGGCCTCTTGGATATCGGGCAGTTGTTTTTATAGCATTTATCGCCTTTTAAGAACAATTTTGCGCCTTCTCTTCTGCAAAGACGGCATTTAGAATCGGTATATCTTGCCATTTTTCCTTACCTCCTTATACTCTGCGGCGCTTGGGCGGGCGGCATCCGTTGTGCGGGATGGGCGAAACGTCCTGAATGAGCGTTACTTCAAGGCCTACGTTTGCAAGCGCCCTTATTGCGGACTCTCTTCCCTGCCCGGGACCTTTAACGAATACTTCTACGCTGCGAAGGCCGTG
>JAGCZN010000207.1 GCA_017959995.1 Clostridia bacterium | reverse complement strand
TATAAAAATGCAAGGTAAAGTAATAAAGGTTTCCGGCCCGCTTATCGTTGCCGAAAACATGGCGGACTGCAAGATGAACGACGTCGTACGCGTTTCCGATAAAAAACTTATCGGAGAGGTCATCGAACTCCGCGGCGATAAAGCGTCCGTTCAGGTTTACGAAGAAACGTCCGGCCTCGGCCCGGGAGAAGTGGTGGAAAGCACGGGCGAACCCCTTTCCGTAGAACTCGCTCCCGGCCTTATAGAGGGGATATTCGACGGTATCCAACGCCCGCTCACCACGCTCGTCAAAAAGTACGGAAATCGCATTTCCCGTGGGATATCGGTCACTAATCTCGATCACGAAAAGAAGTGGCAGTTCGTTGCCACGGCGGAAATAGGCGAAGAAGTTTCCGCGGGTGACGTACTCGGTTACGTGCAGGAAACCGCCGCCGTAAAACATTATATAACCGTGCCTTACGGCGTTTCGGGCAAGATAGTTTCGCTTCTTAACGGAAGTTATAATATAGAAGAAACGGTCGCGGTGATCTCCGGAAAGGACGGAGATAAAAAAATACCCATGCTCCGCAAATGGCCCGTTCGCCGCGGCAGACCTTATAAAGAAAAACTTTCCCCCGATATGCCCATGGTAACCGGGCAAAGGGTAATAGATACGCTTTTCCCCGTTGCTAAAGGCGGTGTCGCGGCCGTTCCCGGCCCGTTCGGAAGCGGCAAAACGGTAGTTCAGCACCAGCTTGCCAAGTGGGCGGACGCGGAGATCATAGTTTACATCGGCTGCGGCGAACGCGGCAACGAAATGACCGACGTTCTCAACGAATTTCCCGAGCTTAAAGATCCGAAAACCGGCGAACCGCTTATGAAGCGCACCGTTCTTATCGCCAACACGTCGGATATGCCCGTCGCCGCGCGTGAAGCGTCCATTTACACGGGCATAACCATAGCGGAATACTTCCGCGATATGGGTTACAACGTCGCTATAATGGCGGATTCCACCTCTCGCTGGGCGGAAGCGCTGCGCGAGATGTCCGGCCGTCTTGAAGAGATGCCCGGCGACGAGGGATATCCCGCGTATCTTTCCAGCCGTCTTGCGGAATTTTATGAAAGAGCGGGCATAGTAAAAGTACTCGGCAAGGAAGATAAAACCGGCTCTATCACCGCTATAGGCGCGGTTTCGCCTCCCGGCGGCGACCTGTCCGAACCGGTCTCGCAGGCAACTCTCCGTATAGTTAAGGTGTTTTGGGGGCTTTCGGCGTCGCTTGCTTACAAAAGGCATTTCCCCGCCATCGACTGGATGGTGAGTTATTCTCTGTATGCCGACAGGCTCAAAGATTGGTTTAACGAAAACGTTTCGCCCGATTATTTCACCCTGCGCGCTTTCATAATGCGAATTTTGCAGGAAGAAGCCGAGCTTGACGAGATCGTGCGCCTCGTCGGTATCGACGCGCTCTCCTCAAAAGACAGGCTCACCATGGAAACGGCGAAGATAGTTAGGGAAGACTTCCTGCATCAGAACGCCTTCCACGAAACCGATACTTACGCGTCGCTCAAAAAACAGTATTTAATGCTTAAGATCATATACGAATTTTACCGTCTCGGCAACGAAGCCGTGGCCGCCTACGCCGATCTTGACGACGTACTCAACTGTCCTTCCAAGGAAAAGATAGGCAGGGCGAAATATATCCCCGAAAGCGAACTCGAT
>JAGCZN010000206.1 GCA_017959995.1 Clostridia bacterium | reverse complement strand
GGGGGTTCTGTTTTCTTCCATAAATCTGACTCCTGTGATTACGATTATACATTATTTGGCAAAACGTGTCAAACGATTTTTTCGCCTGTCGAAAATTCTTGGCGGCCAATTTTCTTCCGACGTAAAAAAAACGGCAAAGCCTTATAGGGGCTCCGCCGCCTTACGATTATTCTTCGTAGTCTTCGCGATAGATATAACTGTCGCAACAGGTGCAATCCGTGCAGTCGGTAGTTATTCTGACCTGCGCCAACGAACAATTCTTTCCCTCGCAGTTATGTTTGCAGGAATTAACGTCGCAACGGATATTCTCGTTTGCAAACGGCATGACACTTCACCCCCTTTTTTATTATTGTGCGTAAAAAAGACACTTATATAATTGACTTTCGTTTTTTTTTAATATATAATATTACTACTTGTGATTTTAAGCTTACGAAAAAATCTTTTTTATTTTGGAGAACGGTATGAAAGTTATTTTGATTGCAGACGTTAAAGGTACGGGTAAAAAAGGCGAAGTGAAAGAAGTGAGCGACGGATACGCAAGAAATTTCCTCTTCAAAAAAGCTTTGGAAAAAGAGGCCTATTCGGTAAGCGTAAACAATTTGAATATGCAGAAAGAAGCGGAAGCTTTTCACCGGCAGGAAGAGATAAAGCGCAATACCGAACTTGCCGAAAAATTAAAATTCGCCGAAGTTGCCGTTAAAGTCAAATGCGGCGAAACGGGGAAAATTTTCGGCTCGGTTACGGCGCAGGAAATATCGGACGGGCTGTCCGCCATGGGCTATGAAATAGATAAGAAAAAAATTCTTTTGAAAGAGCCCATAAAAAAATTAGGAGTATACAGGGTGGACGTTAAACTTATACCGAACGTTACCACGAAGATAGTAGTAAAAGTTGAAAGCCTATAATTACCGTTTCACACAACGACGTTCGACACGGGCATAATCAGAGGTATCGATGGACAACAGCAGACATGGAGAAGAAACAGCCGAAAACGTTTCTTTACTCGAAAACGAAAACGTAATAACGCCTTCTGAAGCGGTTAACGATAACGTAACCGCTTCTTTCGGTACGGAAACCACGCCTGATAATTCTCCGCAGGACGCTATCGACGCCGAAGAAGGCGAATACGTGGATATACCGCTTTCGTCCTTCGATATGGACGACGAACTGCAACACAAACACACGCCCGCCGTTAAAAAAAGCAAGAAACGCACGCTGGGTTTTCTCGTTTTTATTCTCGCAAACGTAATAGTTATCGCCATAACCGCATTTGCCGAATTCGGCCGTAAAAACCACGATTATTCCACGCTCGGCGATTTGGCGAAATCCATAAGCAATTATTGGTATTACCTTCTTTGCGCTCTCGCCTGCTTTTTGGCGGTTTATCTGTTCCAATCCCTCAAAATGTACAGAATGATACGCGTTACCCACGGAAAATTCAAATTCCGCATAGTGCTTAAAAGCGTGATTCTGGGCAAATATTACGATTATATAACCCCGCTGGCAATAGGCGGGCAGCCTTTCCAGGCGTATTACCTTACGAAAAACAAAATACCCGCGGGCACCGCAACCGCCGTTCCGATAGCGCAACTGTTTCTGGGAATGTTCGGGTTTTTGACGCTGAGCATCGTTTCCGTTTTGTTCTTCGGAAACAGGATAGAATCGACCGTGATCAAAGTGTTCGCCTATATAGGTATTTCTTTCAATCTTATAATTCCTTTTACGCTTTTACTGTTTTCGCTTCTGCCTAACGTCACTACGAAAATAGTTTCTTTCTTTATTAAACTTCTCGGTAAAATGCATATCGTAAAGCATCCCGATGAAACCGTTCACAAAGCGATAGCCACCATCAACGAGTACAGATCCAGCGTGATTTTCATAGGCAGATCCAAAGGGACGATGATACTCGGTTACGTTCTTTCCGTACTTGAAAAACTTGCGGAAATGTCGGTAACGTTTTTCGTTATTCTCGCCTGCAACGGCGGAACGGGAAACTATATAGATATAACCGTAATGACGGTTTTCATCCACACCGCCACAAGTTTTATTCCCACCCCCGGAAACGCGGGCGCGGCGGAAGGTTCGTTCTATATCGTGTTCGGAAGTTTCTGGCCGATGTTTATATGGCGGCTGTTTTCTTACTACGCCTACCTCATAGTGGGTATCGTGGTTATTATACTTAACGGTTTCAAACGCGCGCACATGCATAAAACAAAATAATTTTTTTGGGGGTTTTTAAGTCGATCCGCGGGCGGCCGTATTCTTTCATAAGTATCCGGTCGCTTATTTTATCCTCTTCCGTTTACCAACGCTAAGCAAAATTATAAAAG
>JAGCZN010000205.1 GCA_017959995.1 Clostridia bacterium | reverse complement strand
GGCGTTGCCAAGTCCGAGATTGAGCGCGGCCAGGTTCTTGCCAAGCCCGGCTCCATTCACCCCCTCACCAAGTTCGTAGGCCAGGTCTACGTTCTGACCAAGGAAGAAGGCGGCCGTCACACCCCGTTCTTCAACAACTATCGTCCCCAGTTCTATTTCAGAACCACCGACGTTACCGGTTCCATAACCCTTCCCGAAGGCGTTGAAATGGTAATGCCCGGCGATAACGTTGCTATCACCGTTGAACTTATCACTCCTATCGCTATCGAAGAAGGTCTCCGTTTCGCTATCCGTGAAGGCGGCAGAACGGTCGGCTCCGGCGTTGTTTCCGAAATCATTAAGTAATTATATAATATAATTATTTCTGTTAAATAATTGTCATTACGATATAAAAAGGCTATGAGGTTTCTTATAGCCTTTTGGTCGTTGAACCGAATTTGCGGGGATTTATCCGAAAGAAGGTTTTTCGGTTAATAAGATTTAAGGCGGCGGATATAAGAAAGGGCGGCAGCCGGGTTTAATCCTTCCGCACGGAAGGTATGCGCTTGTAATAGTAGGGAAAAAATGTTATAATATAAACTGCAGGCGAGGTAAAAAGTGGAAATCTCCGTAAAAGTAAAACGGCTGATAAAAACAGTTCAATATCTTTTGCCTTTTGCGCTTTCGCTGGCGCTTTTTTCGGTAATTGCGGCGGTGAACGGGCTTTATCCTTTCGGCGCGAAATCGATATCCTGGTGCGATATGAATCAGCAGGCAATACCGATTCTCTGCGAATATAAGGACGTTTTACGCGGAAAAGCGAACCTGTTCATATCCTACGCAAACGCCGGGGGAATGAATTTTTACGGACTTTTCGTATATTATTGCACAAGTCCTTTCAATTTGCTTACGGTTTTCGTGGATAAAGCGGATATGAGCCTTTTTATGAACGTGCTCGTAATGCTTAAAATCGCAACCGCCACGTTTACCGCTTACGTTTATCTTCAAACTAAAAACGGCGGAAGATTCTCCGTTTTAAGTTATGCGTTGTCGCTTCTTTACGGCTTTTCGGGTTACGTTATGGTTTACTACCAGATAGTGAGCTGGCTCGATTGCGTGTATATGTTTCCGCTCTTTTTGCTCGGCCTTGAAAAGATAGACGAAGGGAAAAGTTTTATTCTCTAGTCCGTAACGCTTGCGGCTTCAATGGTTTTAAGTTACTACGTTACGTATATGATGGTGGTTTACGCGCTGGTAAGATTCTGCGCGGGTTACGCGTTCGGGTACGGGGATAGAAAACGGGCGATAAACTTTGTTTTAGGCAGTTTTTTTGCCGCGCTTGCAACGGCGGCCGTGTATATACCGGTACTTGTGCAATACGCGCGCTCGGCCCGCACGGGTACGATTACGGAAGGGTTGAGAAACAGCGCGATGATAACCGCCACGGATACCACGCTTCTTCCCGTGCTGTGCCTTTCGGTAATTTTACCGTTTTTTCTGGACGCGACGCAAAGAAAGGAAGAGAGGATCGACAGATTGATGGTCGTTCTCACCGCGGTGCCGCTTTTCTTGGAACCCGTAAATAAAATGTGGCAAACGGGAAGTTATATGTCTTTCCCGTCGCGCTATTCGTTTATGCTGATATTTTCCGTTATCGCGTTTGTTGGTAAGAGATTCGGCGGGCAAAAAGAAAACTATAAAATAAAATCTTACGTAAAATGGCCCGCTTTCGGTTTTTTGATATCGGGTTTTATTTGGGCGGTAATTTACACGGTAAAATACTCCTCGGCAAATATCGGGGTTCTTTCAAAATTCAGCGGTACGCTTTGGGGCAGCGACGAGTCGTTAACGGCCTTTTTCAGATATTACGCGGTAATAATCGCGTTTTCCGCGGCGCTTTTCGCGGCGTATAAATTCAGGCTGGCAAGCGGAACGTTTATCGCGGCGGCGCTTTTCGCGCTCGTAGTGAACGAGGCGTTTTTCTCGGCGAAACCGTATATGGCAAGTCCTTCGCACGAAACGGACGGATACAAAAGCATGATGCAGGCGGCGGATCTCGTTCCGGACGAGGGGTTTTACCGGGTAAACTCAAAAAGTAAAATGTTTTCCGGATCGGACGGCGTGGGCATAAACGCCGTGGGGGCAATGGGGTATAACAGCATCGCGCATTACACGTCGCTCACTTCCGCCGACTATATGAACGCAGTAAAACAACTCGGGTATTCTTCGTATTGGATGGAAGTTGCCGATTACGGCGGCACGAAATTTTCCGACGCGTTTCTGATAAACAAATACACTTTCGTAAATTCGGGGCTTTCCTCGGCAAAATATTCTACGGAAAAATACGGCTTAAAAGAAAACCCCGTTCTTCCCCTCGGTTTGGTTGCCCGTGGCGATCCGCGCCCCGTTTTACAAGGGGAGAGAAGCGATATTGCGGAACAATTATACCGCGATATTACGGGAAAAAGCGGACTTATTACAAAATATCCGATACAATCCGCCGAGTTTTACGGCGTAGAATATTCTTACGAAAACGGCGTTCACACCCTTAAAAAAGAAGGGGAAGGCGCGGCCACCGTAACCGTAACGGCCGTTGTTTCCGGCAGGCAAACGCTTTATTTCGATTGTTTCGATCTTTATACCAACGCGCTCCGCCAGCACGTAAACGAATGTTTCAACGTTAAGGTAAACGGAAGAACGGTAGCTTATAACTTCCCGTCGCAATCGAACAACGGTTTTTTGAACCTCGGCGAGTTCGAGAACGCCACGGTAAAAATAACGCTTACGCTCAACAAGGATTTTTACGGAAGATCGCTTGGCGTGTTCGGCGAAAGCGTTCTGAAGGTGAACGAGGCGGTAGAATCGTTTGAAAACGCGGGTTTTGAAGTTTCAGGCAATAAAATAAGCGGCAAGATAACGGCCGCGGCAAACGGAAAACTCGTATTTTGTCTGCCGTATGACGAAGGTTACCGCTTCACCGTAAACGGCAAAAGAGTAAAAGCGGAAAAGGTTTTAACCGATTTTATCGCCGTTCCCGTTGAGGGGGGAGAAAACGTCGTTAAAGCCGTATATATACCGAGGGGCTTTATTGCGGGAACGTGCGTATCGCTCGTAGGAGTTGCGGCTTTTGCCGTTTTCGTAGCGCTTGGAAAGAAAAGAGAGTATTTTATATATTCACCGTTCTTTGAAAAAACCGGTCGCGCTTTCAATATTCTCGCCTTCGCCGTTTCCTCGCTGGCGGTTATAGCGGTTTACGTTTTTCCGATGATTTTGGCAATGCTTTGAAAAGCCGTTTAACATGAAAAAGCCCGCATCGATACTGAAAAAACGATATTTATATATAAACTTTGACAAGGTTTGATTTTAAGTTTTGCGGAATACAGGACTTTGATGATTTTAGAAAAATTTACTCGCAAATAACGTCAATTCATAACGACAAATAAATTCTTATGGTAAAACTAACGGGCATTACGTATTTTATTAGTTAAAAGCAACAACAAAATTAACCCAACGGGTTAAAAATATGTCAAAAACGGTTGACAAAAAAATTTATATAGTTTATAATGTTGACAAAAGGAGAGAAATGAAAGAATATGGGATATACGAAATTTGGTAAAGCAGTTAGAAAGTTTATGATTGATAAAGATGAAACATTAGGCGATTTAGCAACCTTAATGGGCGTTTCTACCGCATTTATATCTTCCGTGCTTACCGGTAAGAAAAAAGTTCCCGAAGATTGGTATGGCACAATATGCGACCATTACGACCTTAATGAAAATGAACGAAAAAATTTATATGATGCTTATTGCGACACAAAGACGGACGTTAAAATTGATATGGGCGGAATTTCTTTGACGGGTAAAAAACTCGCTCTGCAATTCCAAAGAAGGCTCCCGGAACTTAACGAAGACGATCTTAAGTCGATACGCGAAATTTTGGGAGAAGGTGTCGATGGATTATGAGGCAGTAATAGGATTATCAAGGATACAAATAAGAAAATTATCCGTTATAATTCGGAAAATGTTAAAGGTAAAAACATTACGGTTTCCTGTTCTTAAAGCAATAGACAGGCTGGAAGTTTTATATCGCAATACAAGTTTTTATTAACGCCCGATTACAGCCTTTATGCGGATATGCCGAAAGCGATTCAACTTTTTAATGTGTTCCGCAACAGGTGGGTTGGCGCATATTGGCAAAGCAAAGGGATAACCGTTATACCTACGGTCAGTTGGAGCGATACCGCAAGTTACGAGTTTTGTTTTGACGGAATTGAAAACGGCTCGATAGTAGCCGTTGGTATGATAGGCTGTAAGCGTAACAAAACCGCCTTTATGCGTGGATTTGACGCTATGGTAAACGGCTAAACCCGTCTGCCGTTATTTGTCTTGGCGATCCTTTCCCCGAAATGCAAGGCAATATAATAGCGATTAACTATCTTAAATCAAGGAGGGTTAATCGAAATGGGCGGTAGAGGTTCATATTCAGGTGGCGGTAATGCACCATACACATATAAGACAGTAGGCAAAATAGATGGTATAAAGGTATTACAACCTAATAATCCGAATAGTAGTTTAAAATTGCCAGAAGAAGCACACAGTAGTTCAAGTTATATATTACTTGATAAAAAAGGCATTTTTCATCAAATGAGAATATATAATGAAAACCACGAGGCAGTTTTTGAAATTGGTTATCATAATGAGCCAAGCCTTGGGAAAGGAAAAATATTACATGTTCATATTTATAAATCACCAGGCGAATTATCTCATAAAGATGCGAAAAAATTTAAAATTGGACCAGGAAATAAATATTATGAGAAATAAAAAAAATATTTCAAGGGAGTAACAGAATGAAAGGAAATACATTAAATGAATTCATAAATGACTTATATACAAATGGTGGACCTGAAAAAGAATTCATTCTTGGTAACAAGTATTATATTATTCAAGCAGACAGTAAGGACGGCGATGATAAAACATATCTACGTCTTGATGAGTATCTATATGAAAATAATGATGCAGGTAAGTTATTGAATACAATATGGATAGGCGGAACAACTTTAACAGAATGTGTAGACGCCTTTGAAAAAGCGCAGATTTTTGACGGCAAAACTATTTACGAAGTGGAAAAAGATATAGAAGTATTGTTTGGATAAAAGCATTATTTGATAAAAAAAGAAAATTTTTATATTATTTTATTAGAAAACACTTGTAGCCCATAGAGGCAGAAGGCGGGGTTCGCCGGACAAGTGTTTTTTATTTTTACAATATATCTTCCGTTGAATATTTACTCCGGCATTTATTTGTTCATTCCGGGAACGGTTATATCTTCTTCGTCAAGGAATATTTCGGTCGTTTTCGCGGTGAGAAGATAGTTGCTTACGTCCTCGCTCGTCCTCAACGTTTCAGGGAGATAGATGCCGCCTTTTTTAGGCCGTTCGTCGCCGTGGTAATCCGTGCCGCACGTAACGAAAAGCCCCCTTTTTCGCGCAATATCAAGCGTTTCTTCCGCCCTTGCAAGATCGCAGGGGGTGGCGTTTATCTCAGTGCCGCACATATATTCGTTATCGCCCCAACCGCTGTTTCTGAACGGGTGCGCCTGCGCCAGCGCAACGCCGTTATCGAGGCAAAGACGATAGAGTTCCTTTTGGCTCAACTGATAAAGACACGGGGTGGAAAGCAGAAATTTTTCGGTTACGCAATATAAAAGCCAATCGTTGTAAGCGGGTTTGTCGATCGATACTTCCAGCCCGAAAAACACCCTGAATCCCACTTTATCGCCGTATTCCGCCGTTCGCCGGTACTCGTTTATAACCCGTTTGATATAGTCTTTGTGTTCTGCTGGAGGATAGTACCACGACTGGCAGTGGTTTACGAGAATCATTCCGTCGTAACCCGATTCTTTTTTTGCATCGATGGCCTGCTCCGCGGTAACGC
>JAGCZN010000204.1 GCA_017959995.1 Clostridia bacterium | reverse complement strand
GTCGATAAGCCTGCCGATGGCGTCTCCCGCTTCGCCGTATTCGTTGAGCAACTTGCAAACTTTACGGTAAAAAGCGTCGTCCTTACTTTTACCGTTCATTTCGCTTAACGTTTTGTTTACGTAAAATTCCTTCACTTTAGAAGGGTTGCCGCCGTCCTCGCCTATCGCTTCGACCTTCTTTCTTACGTTCTCGTCAAAGTCCTGCCAATAGCCCGTTTTCATTCTGCGTTTTGCGTCTTTGGCAAGCTTTTTGAAAGAATTGTTATCTGTGTTCCTGTCCGACATTATAATCTCCAAATAAAAAACCCGATAAAAAATTATCGGGCGTAAAATCAGTTTTTAGAACTTCTTTTTCTTGCGGCTTCGGCCTTCTTCTTGCGGCGGACAGAAGGTTTTTCGTAATGTTCTTTACGGCGGAGATCGCCGATGATGCCATCACGCGAGCACTTTCTCTTAAAACGACGCAAAGCGTTGTCCAAAGACTCGTTTTCGCCAACTCTGATAGTGGACATATATTCAACCCTCCTTCGCTCAAAAGCCCAAAACTGTACATAGTATAACAAATCAGCTAAAACTTGTCAAACAATTTTATCCGTTTTTAACAGAATTTATCATTTTCCGAAAAAAGTATAAAATCCGACAAATTTCGCATTTACGTAAAGCGTTTTTACGGCAAATCAACCGATTACGCCGGTTGCCAACCCATTTTTTGCCCGGATAAAATATGAACGTGAAGATGAAATACGGTCTGCCCGGCGTCGTCGCCCTGATTGATAACGAGCCTATACCCGTTTTTAAGTTCCAGCAGATCGCTCAATTCCGATATTTTTTTCAAACACTTTCCTACGGTTTCTATCTGTTTTACCGTTGCGTCGGCAAGAAGTTTGAAATGCTCCTTTGGTATGGCGAGAAAATGATTTTTCGCCTGCGGGTTTATATCGCGGATAACTATCATATTTTCATCCTCGTAAACCTTGTTCACGGGTATTTCACCCGATACGAATTTGCAAAAAAGACAATCACACATAATTTACTCCTTTATTTCGGCAATAGCGCCGTCATTGTATTTTTCGGTCGGAACGACCTTATATTTTCTCCCCGCGGTGACCTTATCTTTCACGTAAACGCGCAAGTAATTGGCCGTGTAGCCCGTCAGCATACCGTAAACTTCTTCCTCGGGTATAAATTCGTGGACTCTCCCGAGATTTTTTTCGGTAAAATCCGATATGCATTTTTTCTTGAAACAAAGCAGACGGTTAAGCCTTTCGCGCTTGAGTTCCGGCGGAAGTTCTTTCCATTCGGCAGCTACGGTTCCACTGCGTTTAGAGTAAGCAAAACAATGGATATCGGCAAAGCCAACTTCTTTAATTAAAGAAATAGTATCTTCAAAATCGCTTTCTTTTTCAGTAGAAAAACCAGCAATTATGTCTGTAGTAACAGCGCAATCGGGATAATATTTTCTAATAAGCCGAACTTTTTCGAGGTACTCTTCCCTCGTATATTTTCTGTTCATGCTCTTAAGAACCGCGTTCGACCCGGATTGCAGGGAAAGATGAAAATGCGGGGCGAAATCTTTCAGCGCCTTGGTGGCGTCAAGAAATTTTTCGTTTATCGCCCTGACTTCAAGCGAGCCGAGACGTATACGCATATCGTAATCCTTGAGATAAAACAACAGGTCGGCAAGTCCCATCCCTTCGAAATCGTAATCGGAAAGATCTATGCCCGTAATAACGGCCTCTACGGGATTTAATGTTTCTATTTCCCTTTTGATGTTTTCCGGATCGCGCGAACGGGATCTTCCGCGAAGATACGGAACGATGCAATAAGTGCAAAAATTGTTGCAACCGTCCTGTACCTTTATATAAGAACGCGTGCGTGAAGAACGCGCGGGCAAAAATTTTTCGTAATAAATATCCTTTTCGTCAATGAATATACCACTTTTATCAATCAGGTCAAGTATTCTGTCTTTACTTTTCGCCCCCGTTACAAGATAAACGTTCGGTTTTCCCGAAAATGCCGACGGAGAACGTTCGGACGCACAACCCGTAATTATAATTTTAGCGTTTTTATTGAACTTTTCAACCCTTGCGACGGCCTGCCGCGACTTTTTTTCTGCCTCTGACGTAACGGCGCAGGTATTGATTATATACAGATCGGCGGGCGAAAGTTCGTCAGAAACTTCAAACCCTGCCTCTTTCAGCCCCTCCGCAAGCGAGGCGCTTTCACACTGATTGACTTTACAGCCGAGAGTAAACACTACCGCTTTCATTCCAGTTCTCCAAGTTCGTGCATCACTACGGATAACGCGCATACGGCGGCGGTATCCGCCCTTAAAATTCTTCTGCCGAGCGAAACGGTGACAAACCCTTCGTTTTTCGCCGCGGCCGCTTCCTTTTCGGAAAAACCGCCTTCACTGCCTATAACAAGTGCGCAATCGCCGTTCAACGCCGAAATATGCGTGGCGTAATTTGTTTTATTTTCATAGAAGAATAAACGGTTTTTATAATCCATAACACTGGAAACCGCGCTTGAAAAATCCTCTTTGTAAACGACCTTTGGCGCTATGCTTCTGCCGCACTGTTTTGCCGCTTCCACACTGACTTTATTCAGCCTGGAAAGTTTGTTATCGTTCATATATGCGCTGCAATATTCGGAAGAAAATACGATAATTCCCCTTACGCCGAGTTCAACGGCCTTCTGTACAACGTATTCGGTTTTATCCCCTTTCAGATACCCGCAAAGAAGCGTTACCGCATTGGTCGTTTCAGTATCGTTTTTTATCTTACTTTTCAATTTTGCGATAAAACTTTTTTTCCCAACCTCAATTATATCGCAGATATAATCCCATCCGCTGTTGTCGCAAAGAATTATTTCGTCGCCCGCGCCGAGTCGGAGAGTATTTACGGCATGAGAATATTCGTCGCCTGTAATTTCGGTAAATTCTTCAACTTTATGCGTAAAAAACCTTCTCAATCCGCTCATTCCGTTCTCTCCATCACAATTGCTATCCATTCGCCTTTTACAACTTTTTCTCTCAACGAAAAGCCGATCGCGGAATATGTAGTCAAAACCTCGTTATATTTTGAATGTATAATGCCGCTCATTATTAAAATTCCGTTTTCTTTAACGTTTCTTTTCACGCTTTCGGAAAGGATTTTGAGAACGTCTGCGGTAATATTCGCCACAACGACGTCGCCTTTCAGCGACGTATCGTCAAGCAAATTTGAACGAACGACTTTAATTTTGTCCGATACTCCGTTCAGTTCGCCGTTATGTAAAGCGCTTTTTACCGCAACGAAGTCAATATCGGTCAAAATCGCCTGTTTTGCACCGAGTTTTACCGACGCTATACCTAAAATGCCGCTTCCGCAACCCACGTCTATAACAACGTCGGTAGGGTTAAGATATTTCTGTATTAGATCAATACACATAGACGTAGTTTCGTGTTCACCCGTGCCGAATGCCATATTCGAATCGATTTTCACCAGCACTTCACCTTCACCGGGCTCGTGTTCTATCCATTCCGGACAAACCCACACTTTACCGAAACGCATCGGACGATAATGTTTACGCCATATCTCTATCCAATCGTCCCCGTCAACCTCTCTCTTCACCGTTTCAAGACTTCCCACAGAAATATTTCCTTCCGCGTTTATTCTTAAATTTTCAAGATCTTCACGCAAGGAAATATCGGCCTTTTCCGTCTCGTCGATGGCGACGTAAGCTTTTACGAGAACGTCCTTTTCAAGATCTTCCGTCAGATTATCGTCAATATAGTCCCAAAACCCGCGACGTTTTTCGATAAGCTCTATTATATCGTTTACGTCGCATATCGCCACGCCGTAATTGGTGTAATTCCATAAAATATCGCTTACGAGTTCAGCCGCTTCCGCGGTTGTTGTAATTGTAAATTCCGTAAATTTCATACGTTTCTCACTTTCACGTGAAACAATTTCACGGTTCGTTGATAAATTTTTCAAGAACATTTCTCAGTTCAAAAGAAGTTTCGGCAAAAATTTCGGCACCCGTATTTTCAAGAACTTTTTTACTTCTGTACCCCCAGGTTACGGCAACTATACCGCAACCGAGATTTTTTGAAAACACTACGTCGGTTTCCCCATCGCCCACGACTACTGCGTTGCGTGCTAAAACGTTCAGTTCTTTCAATATATATTCCCCGCAAGCTCTATCGGGCTTGTGCGCAAATCCCGGACGATTACCGTAAACAAAATCAAAATTGAACTTTTTCAGATATTTCGCGTAAACTTCGTCCGTTGAAGGCTGGGGCTTATTCGACGCTATGGCCGTAAGCGTATTTTTCTCTTTCAGAAAATGGAGAACCTCGGCCACTCCGTCGTAAAGAGCGGTTTTAGGCGAACCGCTTGAATTGTATATTTCGTTATATTTCTTAAGGCACTCGTCCACCCTGTCCGCCGCGTCTTCGGGAAGCGAACGCAGAACGAAGTTCCTTGCCCCGTTTCCTATATAGCGTTTCGCCTGTTCGCGGGTGATATTCGGGTATCCGAAAAAGGAAAGCATTCCGTTCATTGAGTCGGCAAGGTCGGCGGAAGTATCGAGAAGCGTGCCGTCTAAATCAAAAATTACAAGTTTTTTATTCATTTTTTATCCTGCTGTAATTTACCGATAATTCTTTCCAGCGCCACTAAACAATGCTCGAAAGTAAGCCCGCCCTGAACGTACGCTATATACGGTTTGCAGATGGGCGCATCTGCGGAAAGTTCTATTGAAGAACCTTGAACGAAACAGCCTGCCGCCATTATGACTTTATGCTCGTAGCCGGGCATATCCCACGCTTCGAGTTTCAGAAAACTGTCTACCGGCGACACTTCCTGAATAGACTGAATAAAGTCCGTAAGTTCTTTTTCCGTATTGAATTTGACCGAACGGGTTATATCCGCGGGTATCTCTCCTTTTGCGGGAAGCGTGTCATAACCCGCATCCGATAAAACGTAGCCAGTAATAAGGCTTCCGTCCACCGCCTGCTTTACCGTGTGCGGAGCCATAAACAAGCCTTGAAAATAATACTGATACCCGTAGGCGTAAGAACCCACTTCTCCGCCGATAGAAGGCGCGGTAAGACGGTTTTCCGCCAAAGTTAAGTATTTTTCCTTTCCCGCAACGTACCCGCCCGTAGGCGCGATGCCCCCGCCGGCGTTTTTTATAAGGGAACCGGCAATTACGTCCGCCCCTACGTCGGTCGGTTCCTTCTTTTCAACGAATTCGCCGTAACAGTTATCCACGAATATGCAAACCACGTACCCTGCCGAGCGCAGTTTTGCGAAAACGCCGCCCATTTCTTCAACGGTAAATGAAGCGCGCCATTCATAACCTCTCGAACGCTGAAAATACACCATTTTCGGCTTGTTTTTCACGGCATACGAGATAACCGCGTTCTCGTTTATTTTGCCGTTTTTCAACGGAATATAGTCGAAAGCGACGCCGTAGTCCTTCAAAGAACCAATATCTTCGCCGTAAATTACGTCCTTAAGCGTATCGTAAGGCATTCCCGTGGCGGAAACGAACGTATCGCCCGGTCGGAGTATCGCAAAAAGCCCCAAAGAAATGGCGTGCGTTCCCGAAACGATGTTGGGAGAAACCACAGCCTTTTCCGCCCCGAAAGCGCGTGCGTAAACGTTATTGAGCGCCGTTCTGCCGTCCGATTCGTAACCGTAGCCGGTAGTTGGCGCAAAGTGCCTTAACGCGATACGCTCGTCTCTGAAAGCATCGAGAACTTTCTTTTGGTTATAAAGCGCAACGTCTGCGGTGTGATCGAATTGTTCGCTCAGATGTTTTTTTGCGTTTTTTATTATATCTTCAAACATTTTACCTTACTGAAATTTCCCTGTAATATATTCCGCCATGCTCTTTACGCCGGAATTTTTAAGCAGGACGAGTCTTTCGTCCCTCTTGAAAAAGGTTATCTGCCTTTTTGCGTAATGGCGCGTGTTGAACTTGATCTCCTCTGCGATTTCGCTTTCGGATTTACCCGCAGCCAAACCCTCGTACACCTCTTTGTATCCTATGCCCTGCATACATTGGCATCTTCCGTCAACGCCCGTTTGAATAAGTCCTTTCACTTCGTCTATAAGTCCGTTTTTCATCATGGCGTCAACGCGCGAATTTATCCTTGAATAAAGTTCTTCGCGCGGGAAATCGACCGAATACGACGAATAATCGAAAACCGGAGTTAAATCGTCGGAAATATCGGATTTTTTTCTGCCCGTAACGTCGTAAATTTCAAGGGCGCGTATCACCCGCTTTACGTCGTTTACGTGAAGTACTTCCGCGGTTTCTGGATCTTTTTCCTCCAAAACGGCGTGCAGTTTTTCCTTGCCTTCACTTGCGAGAAAACGCTCGTATTTAGCCCTTATCTCCCCGTCGGCAGCGGAATTTCCGTAACTTAAATTAAATAAAACCGAGTTGATATAAAATCCCGTTCCGCCGCAAATAACAGGGATTTTACCGCGTTGAATTATACCGTTTATCGCCGAGAGAGCGGCTTTCTTATAATCGCCCACCGAATAAGACGAAAACGGATCCACAACGTCTATCATGTGATGGATAACGCCCTGTTTTTCATCTTCCGTAGGTTTTGCGGATCCTACGTCGCACCCTTTGTATACGCACATGGAATCCGCCGAAACCACTTCGCTTTCCAAAAGTTTGGCGCATTCCACCGCAAGCGAAGTTTTTCCCGAAGCCGTAGGTCCGCATATAACCAGGACTTTTGCTAAACTATTCTTTTGAACCATTTCTCAATTTCCGTACCCGTTATCCTTACCGCCACAGGTCTGCCGTGCGGACATTTCAACCCCATATCTGCGTTCATCTTTTTTATGAGCGACTTTATCTCCCCTTCGCTTAAGGTAAAGCCCGCCTTTATAGCCGCCTTGCAAGCGCGTTGGCACAGTTTTTCCCTTATTATTTCAGGTATTTTTTCCTGTTTCAGGCTATTGTCCGTAAGTACGTCGTTAAAAAACGCTTCAAGGCTTATATCAATTAGTTCCGCGGGAACTTCGGTTATTTTATACGCGTTTCTGCCAAAGTCTTCAACGCCGAAACCGAGTTCTTCCACGAAATGCCTTCTCGTGCGGAAATATCCGTCCTCCACACTGTTAAGATTTAATATGAACGGAACGAGAAGCGGCTGTACCGCCACGTTTCCATCCGTCGCTCTTTTATACAAATTATCAAACAAAATGCGTTCGTGCGCCGCGTGCTGGTCTATAAAATACAGATCGCCGTTTTTTTCGAATATAAGATAAGTTTTGAGCGCTTGTCCCACGTAAACGAACTCGTAACCGGCCCCTATATCGGTTTGTTCCGCGCCAAATTTTTCAGATTTTTCAATCGGTTTTTCTTCAAACGGAAGTTCCTGTACGAACGAAGCGCTCTTCTTTTTTTCAAGTTCTTCAAGATACCTTTTGTTTTCTAAAAAAGCCTCTTCCGCGCGTCTATCGGCTTCGGCATCGATTTTTTCCGTTGCGACGCCGCTGTCCATCAAAGACGATTCCGGTATAAGCGGCTCCGCAAAAACGCTGCCGTACTCTCCGCCGAAAAACGTTTTTTTATTGCGCGTTACGCCGCTTTCGGGAAATTTCGCCGCTTCGGAATAGTTTGTTTTATCGGGCTTTTTTTCATTTTCCGATTCCGGAAATACCGTTTCGCCTTTACCGTACGGCTCTTCCGATTTAATTATTTCAAGGGCTTCGTTGGAACCGTCAAGCACCTTTGAAATTACGGAATAAACCGCGCCGTATATAACCTGATTATTTGAAAAACGCACGTCCGTTTTGTTCGGATGAACGTTTACGTCCACCGCTTCCGTCGGAATTTTCAGTTCTAACACGTAAAACGGATATTGCCGCTTCATAAGATAAACCTGATAAGCGTTCTGAACTGCGGAAGAAACCGTGGCGTTTATAACGTATCTGCCGTTAATAATAAGCGTCTGATACGTTCTGTTGGGTTTCGAAAAGTTGTGTTTGCCTACGTATCCGTTTATTCCTATACCGTTTTTTTCCGTTTCTATACGGAAACATTCTTTTACGGCCGAAGCGCCGTAAACGGAGATCAGAGCTTCTTCCGCGCCGCCGCCGTACGATTTAAGAATAAGTTTATCGTCGGCGTAATACGTAAACGAAATATACGGATTTGCAAGTATAAGCCTGCCTACGATATTGGTAATATCCCCTTCTTCCGCCCTTGACGTTTTCAGAAATTTCGCCCTGACGGGGGTATTGAAAAACAGGCTGTCAACGGTGATTTTCGTTCCGTTGTTGGAAGCGGCGTCTTCCGCTTCGCCTATATTTCCGCCCTCAGCGTAAATTTCCGCGCCGTACTCCTGTTCTTTCGGCTTGGAAAGAACGGTGATTTTGGCCACGCTTGCAATACTTGCGAGAGCCTCTCCGCGAAAACCGAGCGTTATAATATTATCGAGATCGGCAATATCCGAGATTTTACTCGTAGCGTGCGGCAAAAAAGCTTTATACAGTTCGCCCTTTTCTATGCCGCAGCCGTCGTCCTCTATTTCTACGCGGTCTTTTCCGCCGTTCCATATAGATATACGAATGTTTTTTGCGCCGGCGTCAATTGAATTCTCAACCAGCTCTTTCACTACCGAAAACGGTCTTTCAACCACTTCGCCCGCCGCTATGCGGTTGAATACTTTTTTATCGAGAATATTGATCTTCAATGCGGTTACGCTCCTTTATCAACTTTTTCTTTAAGGTCGGCAAGTATGTTGAACGCCTGCATCGGGCTTAAATTGTTTATATCTATATCAGCTATAACGTTTTCAACTTCCGATCTTTTCCCGTCGCGTTCTTCCGTAGCCGTAGCCTTTCCATGCGCGGCAAGATCCTTCTTTTCAAGCGCTTTGAGAATTTTTTTGGATCTCTCGGTAACTTCCGCGGGAACGCCCGCGAGCGAGGCAACTTCCACGCCGAAACTTCTGTTCGCGCCGCCGCGCATTATTTTTCTTAAAAAAACTATGGAATTATTGAGTTCCTTAACCGTTATTTTATAATTCTTTACGCCTTCCATTATACCTTCTAGTTCTGTAAGTTCGTGATAGTGAGTGGCGAAAAGCGTTTTTGCGCGAATCTTGTCGGTTATGTACTCCACCACTGCCCAAGCTATACTCAAACCGTCGTAAGTGCTCGTTCCTCTGCCGACCTCGTCAAGTACGAGAAGGCTGTTTTTAGTGGCGTGCAGAAGTATCGAAGCGACTTCCGTCATTTCCACCATAAACGTACTTTGGTCGAAAATCAAGTTATCGCTGGCGCCTACGCGTGTAAAAATCCTGTCGGTAATCGGCACGACAGCCGAATTACACGGCACGAAACTGCCTATATGCGCCATTATAACTATAAGCGCAGTTTGACGCATATAAGTGCTTTTACCCGCCATATTGGGGCCGGTAAGTATCATGGTGCGGTTTTCGTAATTATCCAGAAGAGTGTCGTTCGCCACAAACTGTTCTCTTGAAACGGCTTCAACCACGGGGTGCCTGCCCCCTACTATGTTGAGCGCGCTGTCCTTATCGGCAATTTCGGGCCTTGCGTACCTGTTGTTCTTTGCAACTTCCGCGAATGAAACGAGCGTATCCAAACAAGCCAACGCTTTTGCCGTACGCTGTAATTTCCTTATGTTCGCGGAAAGCGTATCCTTTATTTCGCCGAATATTTTCGCTTCGAGTTTAAGCGCCTCTTCCTCGCTCGTAAGTATCTTTTCTTCAAGTTGTTTGAGTTCTTCCGTAACGTATCTTTCGGCGTTGGCAAGCGTCTGTTTTCGGATATAATTGTACGGAACGAATTCTTTGAAAGAATTTGTAACTTCTATATAATAACCGAATACCCTGTTGTAACCTATTCTTAAATTTTTTATGCCGGTTTTTTCTTTTTCCTTAGCTTCCATGTGGGCAAGTTTAACCTTAACGTTGCTCTTTATGTTCCGCAATTCGTCAAGTTCCGCGTTGAAGCCCTCTTTTATGTAACCGCCGTCTTTCACAACGGTGGAAGCGTCGTCGGAAACGGCTTCGGAAAGAAGTTTGGCAAGTTCCGTATAATCCCCTAGGTTATCGCGTACGTCTTTCACTATTTCCGATTTCATTCCGCTCATCTGGAAAAGAAGGCTCGGTATAAGTTTGAGAGATCCGCCGAGGGAAAGACAATCTTTAGGCGTAACGTTACCGTTTGAAATTTTACCGGCAAGCCTCTCTACGTCGCATACGGAAGAGAGTATCTCGGCGATTCCCTGCCTCACGAGAGTATTGGAATAAAATTCCTCCACTCCGTCAAGGCGATAATCGATCTTGCTCTTATCCTGAAGCGGCGCAAGCAACCAGCCCGTAAGATTTCTCGATCCCATGCCCGTTTTGGTCTTATCTAATATCCACAGAAGCGATCCGTATCTCTTTCCGTCGCGAAGAGTTCTTACGAGTTCAAGATTCCTCACGGCGTTCGCATCTATGGTCATATATTCATAATTCTGTTCTATTTTGATTGAATTGATATTTTTAAGCGCGTGCTTTTGTGTTTCCTTAAGATATTCCACAAGCGCGCCCGCTGCTGAAACGGCTTCCGGCTCCCCGTCGAGTCCGTATGCGGAAAGCGCCGCTACGGAAAACTGCTCTTTTAACGCCTTCTCCGCCGTTTTTGTTGAAAAAGCAAAGTCCCTGAATGCGAAAAACTTAGGAATGACATTATGTTTTACTATGCTGAAATCCGCCGATTCGATAAACGCCTGCTGGTTGGATATTATCTCCGCGGGGTTGATTCTCACAAGACAATCGGCAAGGGCGCTTTTAACGTCGTTCCCCTTAAAAGTCCTTGCGAAAAAGTCTCCGGTAGTTATATCCGCCCAGGCGACGGAATACGTTTTACCGTTAAAATATACGGAAGCGAGAAAATTGTTTTTCTTTTCGTCCAAAAGGGAATTGTCTATCATAGTACCGGCGGAAACTACCCTTATAACGTCTCTTTCCACAAGTCCTTTCGTTTCGCCCGGAACGGTAAGTTGTTCGCATATAGCTACCTTTTCACCTAGTTCAACCAATTTCGCTATATACGTTTCCGAGGCGTGATACGGTATACCGCACATGGGCGCACGCTCGCTTTCGCCGCAGTCGCGGCCGGTAAGCGTAAGATCGAGCATCGCGCTCACCTTCTTTGCGTCCTCGAAAAACATCTCGTAAAAATCACCCAAACGGTAAAACAGTATACAATCCTTATATTGTTCCTTTATCTGCAGATAGTGCTGCATCATCGGTGAAAGGGCCATAATTTCTCCTCGTTTATTATTCGGCGTTTATAACGTTTCCGTAAAGCGAAATCCCACTGCAATCCGCAATTTTTACCGTAACGAATTTTCCCAGAAGGTTTTTTTCGCACTTAAAATAACACATTTTTCCGTATTGATCCCTGCCGAGGTACGTATTTTTCTTTTCGTCGTAATCTTCGCAAAGAACTTCAACGGCCTTCCCCTCGTACCCGGCGGACTGTTCCCTGCTTAAAGAATTTTGTAAATCCACAAGGCGCATTATCCTGTCCTTTTTTAATTCGTCGGAAACCTGCCCGTCCATTTTATCGGCGACCGTGCCCGTCCTTCTTGAATATACGAAAGTAAAAGCGCCTATATATCCCGCTTCCCTTACCACTCGCATAGTATCTTGAAAATCTTCTTCCGTTTCTGTCGGAAAACCTACCATAACGTCGCTCGTAAGGGCGCAATCGGGTACGTATTTCCGCAGCAACCGTACTTTTTCAAGGTACTCCGCCGCGGTATATCTTCTGTTCATAAGTTTAAGTATCCTGTCGGATCCCGCCTGTAACGGCAGATGAACGCTGTTGCATACTTTGTTGTTTTTCGCTATAACTTTAATCATCTTTTCGTTAAAATCCTTTGGATGATTTGACATAAAGCGAAGTCGGAATTTCCCGTCTATTCGGCAAATTTCATCTATAAGGTCGGCAAAGTCGGTATTTTCTTCAAGATCTTTGCCGTAAGAATTTACATTCTGACCGAGCAGGGTTATCTCTTTATACCCCTCGCCGATAAGCGAGCGGACTTCCCCGATAACGTCTTTACTCGCACGACTCTTTTCCCTTCCCCTTACGTACGGCACTATACAGTAAGTGCAGAAATTGTTACAGCCGTACATAACGTTAACCCAGGCGTTGGGATATGTGTTTCTCACGGCGGGCACGCCTTCGGAAACGGCGCTTCCCTCGGCTATTTCAACTACTTTTT
This sequence comes from Clostridia bacterium, assembly GCA_017959995.1. Classification (GTDB taxonomy): domain Bacteria; phylum Bacillota; class Clostridia; order Christensenellales; family Borkfalkiaceae; genus RGIG3732. The sequence goes on along the minus strand of JAGCZN010000204.1, from coordinate 2,125 downwards.
TGTTCGTTTCCAACCTGCGCATTATCATATTCCCGAGTTCGGGAAGATTGTGCGTTCCGAACACCACGTCCACAAAGGGAAACGTTCTGCGAAGTTTTTCCGCGGCGCCCGGCTGCTGCGTCATACAGCCGCCCACGGCTATCACTATTTCCGGCCTCGCCTTTTTAAGCTGTTTCAACGCGCCTATATTTCCGTAAGCATGCCGCTCGGCGTTTTCACGGACGCAGCACGTGTTGAACGCGATTACGTCCGCTTTTTCCGCCGCATCCCCCTTCTCGTAGCCGAGTTTTTCGAAAATACCCGCTATCTTCTCGGATTCATGCTCGTTCATCTGGCATCCGTAGGTGTATATATAATACTTCATAGGATAATATTATATATTATTTATCCGAATTTTTCAAGTAATGAAGCGGCAGAAAATCAAACCCGTTTCTTTTTTTTAATAATTTTATATTTTTTTCCCAAAATAAAATACGAAATATCCATCGGTGAAATTATGAAAAAAATTCTGAAACTGTCGGCTTGCGTAATTCTGTCGGTAACCGCAATCCTTTTTTCCATCGCCGCATACGCCGCGATCGTTACGGCGGATGCTTCCTTCGATATAAATAAACTGTCGTCCCCTTCCGATACAAACGAATACTTTGACCAAAGCGGAAAAATAATAGAATCCGCAAATAAAAACGAGCCCGTCAAAATACGGCTTGAAAATTTGCCCGCGCACGTCAAATATGCGTTTATAGCGATAGAAGACAAACGTTTTTACCGGCATCGCGGCGTGGATATTAAAAGAATGGCTGCGGCCGCGCTTAAAAACGTTAAAAACAAAGGATTTAAGGAAGGCGCTTCCACCATAAGCCAACAACTTATAAAAAATACGCATTTAAGCAACGAAAAAACGCTAAAACGCAAGCTGAAAGAGATAAAACTTACTTTGAAACTCGAAAAAAGTCTTACTAAAGACCAAATTCTCGAAGCATACCTGAATACTATTTATTTCGGAGAAGGCGCTTACGGAATAGAACGCGCCGCCCGTACTTATTTCTATAAGTCCGCCGCGGAATTGGATTTACACGAAAGCGCTACGCTCGCCGCGGTCATCAAGGCGCCGTCCGTATATTCCCCGTTCCTTAACCCCGATAAAACGGCGGAAAGAAGAAACCTCGTTCTTAAACGTATGCGCGAACAAAAATATATTACGGAAAACGATTATTCCTCGGAAATCGGAAAACCGCTCGGCGCAATACGCGATGATTCCGCAAACGCATACTCGTATATGAACTGCGCGAAACGCGAAGCCGAAGAAATTATTTCCTCTCTTCCGCTCGGTTACTACGAATCTTACGATATTTATACCTATCTCGACGCCGAACTCAACGAACTTTTGCAAAACGAAACCAAAGAGCGGCCGGTAAAAAGTAATTACCTTGCCGTTCTTACCGATAATATATCGCACGGCGTAACGGCTTTATCTTCCGACGTGTACGAAATAAAAAGATGCCCGGCGTCTACGGTAAAGCCATGGCTGGTATACGCGCCGGCAATTTATGAAAACGAAATTTCATTGGCAACAAAAATTCTTGATGAACAAACGGATTTTAACGGATTTTATCCCTGTAATAACAAGGGCGTATATCATGGATACGTTTCTGTAAAAGAAGCTTTATCAAAAAGTTTGAACGTTCCGTCGGTAAAAGTGGCAAACTGCCTGGGACTTAAAAAAATGAAAGATTACGCGGCGAAAATGAACATTGAACTCGAAGGCGGGCTGGGCGTTGCCATCGGGGGGATCGACGACGGAATGACTCTGCGTGAAATATGCGACTGTTATTCCGTATTTTCAGGTAAAGGCTGTTTTACCGAAAGCAAGTTCATCAAAAAAATCACTTTGAAAAACGGAAAAACCGTTTACGAGCGCGCCGCTTCTTCCAAAAAAGTTTTTGACGAAGCAACAGCGTTTATCGTAAACGACGCGCTTAAAGAATGCGCCGAAAACGGAACGGCAAAAAAAATTTCAATAAAAAACCTTAATCTCTACGCGAAAACGGGCACGAATGGCAATACGGACGGAAATTTTGACGCCTACACCGTGTCCTTTACCCCCGAGTACACTCTCGGCGTATGG
>JAGCZN010000203.1 GCA_017959995.1 Clostridia bacterium | reverse complement strand
TACGTTTTTTGAGGCATTCGTTACGGGTATGGGAACAGGCGTTGACGGAGCGTTCGCATGCTTTACCGCAACGCTTTCCGGCAGGGGCGCGGAAACGGTTGCGTGCGTTGCGGCGCTGCACTTTTTATTTGCGGAAGCCGGCGCCGCTTTCTCTTTTTCCGAAAGAGTAAAAAGAGCGGGCGACAAATTTGCCACCGCGCTTCTCTTTCTGCTGGTAACGTTTGAACTTGTTAAATAACGCCCTTTTTCACGCAAAAACGGGTTTAAGCCGTTTTATTTATCGGGCGTGATATACTTAAACGGCTTTTCCAGATCAAATTCTCCCCACGGTTTTACGTCCTTGGGCGGCTGAACTTTGAAAACCATTCTCTCCTTCGTTACCGGGTGATCGAAGGCAAGCGTATAAGCCCACAGCGCAAGATTGCCTTTCCGGGCCTTTTCTCCGCCGTAACGCATATCGCCGTAAACGGGCGTTCCGATAAAACTCATCTGAACGCGTATCTGGTGCGACCTGCCCGTGTGCAGGCGTATATCCGCAAGGGAAAGCGCTTCCGTTTCTTCCACTATACGGTAATCGAGTTCGGCAAGTTTAGCCCCTTCAACGGTGGCGCCGCAAACGTAAACGGTATTGTTCACCGCGTTCTTTTTAAGGTAGTTGGTAAGCGTGGCTTTCTTTTCCTTCGGACTTCCCACGAGAACGGCAAAATACCTTTTTTCAAACTCTCCCGCCTTAAGTTCATCCGAAAGGCGCGCCGCCGCCTTTGAACTTTTGGCGTAAACCATTATTCCGCCGGTAGGCCTGTCAAGCCGGTGAACGAGCCCCGCGTAAACGTTGCCGGGCTTATCGTAAGCGGTTTTTATATAATCCTTAACGCAGGAAAGAAGGTCGTAATCGCCGCTGGCGTCCTCGCAACAGGGAACGTTCTGCGGTTTTAATACTACGATTATATGGTTGTCCTCGTATAAAATAATCAGATCATTCGCGGTCATTTACAAACATACCTCCCGCCCCGCACGGAAGCGCGATGCCCTCTTCCGTGGGAAGACCCACTTCGTAAGCTTCCACCCTGCCGCCTCTTCCTTTCAGGGCAAGTTTCAAAATATTTTCGAGCACCGCGGGCTGAAGTCCCGTGGTATAACTGTTTATAAGGAAAAACAAAGGATCGTCCGAAAGCACTTCCACGCAGAGTTTTACGAAATCGAAAAGTTCGTTTTCTATCTTCCACGTTTCGCCGTTAGGGCCTCTGCCGTAACTGGGCGGATCCATAATTATCGCGTCGTACTTTCTTTCTCGGCGGATTTCGCGCTTTACGAATTTTACGCAATCGTCCACGATAAAGCGGACGGGCTTGCCTTCAAGACCGGAAAGCCTTACGTTCTCTCCCGCGCGTTCGACCATTCCCTTGGCGGCATCCACGTGACAGACGGACGCCCCCGCCGAAAGACACGCGACGGTTGCCCCGCCGGTGTAGGCGAAAAGATTGAGTACGTTTATCGGGCGGTTCGCTTTTTTAATAAGATCGGTAATCACTTCCCAATTGGCTGCCTGCTCGGGAAAGAGCCCCGTGTGTTTGAAGCCCATGGGCTTTACCTTGAATTTGAGATCGCCGTAACCTATTACCCATTCTTGAGGCATCTTTCCGTAATACCGCCAACCGCCGCCTCCCGTTTCGCTGCGGATATATTCCGCTTTGAGCCCCGGGTATTTTTTCATATCCGTTGAGGAACGCCATATAACCTGCGGATCGGGCCTTAAAAGAATAACTTCGCCCCACCTTTCTAGTTTATATCCGTCGCCCGTGGCTATTACGGAATAATCGCTCCACTTGTCTGCAAGTTTCATTAAACCCCTTTTTTGCGCGATTTAGGCGCTTTTATATTTTTTCCACGGAGAGAATCACTTTTTCTCCGTTTACGTCCCATTCTTTTACAAAACCGCCCTCGCCCTCTTTCACGCCGGCGGCAAGCACGGAAGCCGCTATCGACGGGGCGTGGGTTTCAATCACTCCGGCAACGTTGCCCGCCGCCTTGTAGTAAACGTTTATGCGGTCGGTAACTTCAAAGCCCGCCTCTTTCCTCATAGTTTGCAGGCGGGAAACTATTTCTCTTTCAACGCCCTCGGCAATAAGTTCCGCCGTAAGGTGCGCGTCGAGAACTACGGTCATGCCGGCGTCGGAAGCGGAAACGTATCCCTCGGCGCTCTCGGATGAAATGAGAAGATCGTCGTAAGTAAATTCCACGGTTTCCCCGCCGAGTACTGCGGAATAAGTTTTACCCGCTTTCACCTCCGCCACAACCTCAAAGGCGTTGCACGTTTCGAGGAATTTTTTTATTTCACCGAGATGTTTGCCGTACTTCGGACCGAGCGTTTTGAGTTGCGGTTTGAGTTTGTAAACTATATATTCCGCCGCGTTTTCAAGGTTTTCGAACTCTTTGACGTTGAGTTCGTCTCTCGCTATGGCAAGAAGTTCTTCGCTGAGTTTCACCTTTCTTTCGGAAGATACCATTATTTTGGCGAGAGGCTGGCGGTTTTTAATGTTTGAAGCGTTTCTTGCGGCACGGCCGAGCTCCACCACTTTAAGAACCTCTTCCATTCCCGCTTCGAGTTCGGCGTCGATAACGCTTTCGTCGCACACGGGGAAGTCGCAAAGGTGAACCGATTCGGGCGCGTTTTTATAAAACGACGGAACGAGGTTGCGGTATATGCTTTCCGCCACGAAAGGCGTAAACGGCGCGGTAAGTTTTGCAAGCGTTACCAAAACGGTGTACAGCGTGGTATAAGCGGCGGCTTTGTCGTCGGTCATTTCGCTGCCCCAATAGCGTTCTCTTCCGCGGCGCACGTACCAGTTGGAAAGCTCGTCGGTAAAGTCCTGCAAAAGCCTTCCCGCCTCGAATATCTCGTACTTTTCAAGGTGCTCGTCCACTTCGCGGATAAGCGTGTTAAGCTTTGAAATAACCCACTTATCCATAAGCGAAAGCTTACATTTTTTTATATCGTACTCCGCCGGATTATATTTATCTATCTCTGCGTAGAGAACAAAGAACGCGTACGTGTTCCAAAGCGTGCCCATGTATTTGCGCTGACCTTCGGAAACGGCTTCTTCGTAGAATCTCGAAGGCAACCACGGCGCGGAAGAAGTGTAGAAATACCACCTTACGGCGTCCGCCCCCTGCTTATCGAGAACGGTCCACGGATCGACGACGTTGCCCTTGTGTTTGCTCATTTTTATGCCGTTCTTATCGTTTACGTGGCCTAAAACTATGCAGTTTTTGAAAGGCGCCTTATCGAAAAGCAGCGTTGAAACGGCAAGCAGCGTGTAGAACCATCCCCGCGTCTGATCCACCGCTTCGCTGATGAAATCGGCGGGGAATCTCTCGTGGAAAAGTTTATCGTTTTCAAACGGGTAGTGATACTGCGCGAACGGCATGGATCCGGAATCGAACCAACAATCGATAACGTCGGTAACGCGGCGCATCGTGCCGCCGCAACCGCACTTGAACGTGGGCGCGTCGATATACGGGCGGTGCAGTTCTATATCGCCCGCTATGCCGCACAGTTCTTTGAGTTCGGCTTTGGAGCCTATTACGTGTATTTTTCCGCATTCGGAACACGTCCACACGGGAAGGGGCGTTCCCCAATACCTCTCGCGGGAGAGTCCCCAATCTATAACGTTTTCAAGGAAGTTTCCCATTCTGCCCGTACCTATGGATTCGGGAATCCAATTTACGGAGTTGTTTGCGGCGATAAGTCTGTCCTTCACGGCGGT
>JAGCZN010000202.1 GCA_017959995.1 Clostridia bacterium | reverse complement strand
AAGCTCAGAAAATAACATGGTGATTGGTACAAAAATATGTACGGACGGGTAATTTAATTAACTCGTCCTTTTTAATGTTCAGATCTATTGGAGAAGGGGAATAAACGGGGAACGTTTATTCCCCAAAAATTCCCCGTTTTGGTGTTTTAAAAAGTGACAAAAATCAGTTTTTAGTTCAAGAAAACAAAAATAAAAGCCCGTATAAACAGACTTTTATCAATTTTGGCGGAGTAAGAGGGATTTGAACCCTCGCTACGGTATTACCGTACTACACCCTTAGCAGGGGCGCCCCTTGAGCCACTTGGGTATTACTCCAGTTGAAAATTATTATTAGGTTGCAACGCAAACGGCAAAAGCCGCCTAAGCTTTTTAATAATAGCACATTTTTTTTATATGTCAAAATATTTTCGGCGTTTTTCCGTTTTTTGCTTGTAAATTTATAAATGCGCTCAATGATTGCCGGAAATTCGTTTTTCTATCTTTTCCGATGCAAAATCAAAAAACTTTTCAGCCATTCCGGAATGTACTCCGTTTCCGTTATAACCGACTATAAGTTCTCTTTTGCAATCGGCGTTTTTTATGGGTATGAGCGACACTTCTCCCCTTGGCAGTTTTCCCCACGAATATTCCGGCCAGAAACCTATTCCTACCCCCGCGCCGATAAGGTTTCTGACGGCAACGGGATTGTCGCTTTCAAATACCATTCTCGGAACAAACCCCGCGCGGGCGCAAAGCCTGTCGCAAACCACGCGGAAATGCCTGGATCCTGCAAGACCTACGAATCCTTCCCCGGCAAGATCCGTAAGTTCCGCCTCTCCCATTAAAGCGTATCCGGAAGTTTTCGGAACGGCGATAAAAATCCTCTCCTCAAAAATTTTCTGCCTGTCAAATTCGCTGACATGTTCGTTGAGTTTTGCAGTGGTTACGGTAACGTCGCAACGCTCGTCTTTCTCGCTTTGAATAAGGCGAAACAACGCCGAAGGATTTTTCTTTTTGAACGCTATCACAATATCCGTTACGAACGTTGACGCCGCAAGAACGTTTACCGTTACCGTGTTTTTCACCGCGCGGGCAAGCGCCGTAACTTCCGAGGGAAGCGCTTCGAACTCGGCCGTTATCTCCTCGGCGCGCTTGGCAAGATATTTCCCGTATTCGGTAAGATACACGTTTCTCCCTCTTCTCTCGAAGAGCTTTACGCCCAACTCCTCTTCTAAAAGGCGTATGCTTTTGGTAAGCGCCGGCTGCGCAAGATGAAGCCGTTCCGCCGCTTTTGTTATGTGTTCCGTTTGAGCGGCACAGCAAAAATATCTGAGCTGGGATATTTCCATTTTTATCTCCTTAAACGATAACTTTAAGTTATTGATTTAATATATATTATATATTTTACTTTATTGATTGTCAAGTGTATAATGTAGTGGAAAAAATAAGAGGTTACGTATAAATGACCGGAATTCTTGAAACGATAATGCTGATATGCTTCGGCCTTTCTTGGCCGATATCCGTTTACAAAAGCGCCACGTCGCACTCAACCAAGGGAAAGAGTCTTTTTTTCATCCTTGCCGTAATCGTGGGATACCTTGCGGGAATAACCGGCAAAATTATCGGCGGAAATACCAATTACGTGCTCGCCCTGTACGTGATAAATCTGATATTCGTATCGGTTGATCTTTTACTCTATTTCCGCAACAAAAAACACGAAAGCAAAAACGCCCACGCGTAAAACAGACACCACCCCATATTCTTTTTTGATTCCCCGTTGTGAATACGACGGGGATTTTTTATTAGTGCCCTTTTTCGCGCAAAACACGGTTTTAATATAAATTAAAGAAGAACGGCTTGGCGTTTTAATACACATTTCAGTTTCGGAAACCAACACGGGAACCCGAACCTTCCCCGCGAAATCATCTAAGCTTATCGATGATGTCTATTTACCGAAACCGAAAGATTCTCGGAATCGGTAAATAAATTTTTCCGTAGAATCGAAAAACGCAAAAAAACGCCATTCAAAACAGATTACAGGAAGATGCGGAACATAAGAGCATCGCCTCAATAAAACAGGCGTTTTAAAAAAATGTTTGATTGGTTGGCTGCTTGATGGCGCATTCAATATACCTGTGAACTCGCTATTCGCTTATTTTAATTCAGCTTTTGTTTTCCCAAAGAATATATAACTTTTGTAAATCACGATAAATTGTTTGACATGACTAACAAAAAGTGAAAATATCTATTTTGTTAGTTATAACAAACAAATTTTTCCCGCGGTTTTGCCCGCGGGCTTCGAGGTAAAACATGAAAGTAGTTGAATTTGAAAAAATAACGAGAAGTTACACGAGCGGCGAACACGTTCTCAACGCTTTGGACGGGATCGACATGTCGCTTGAAGACGGGAAATTCGTGGTGGTACTCGGGCAGAGCGGCGCAGGAAAAAGCACCATGCTGAACCTGCTCGGCGGGCTCGACACCCCCACGAGCGGCAAGATAACCGTGAACGGAAGGGATATTTCCCGCCTGAACGAAAACCAACTTGCGGAGTACAGGGCGAGCGAAGTGGGCTTTGTATTTCAATTTTATAATCTGATACCCACGCTAACGGTTTACGAGAACGTTGCGCTTGTGAAGGAGATAGCGCCGAACGCTCTCGACGCGGAAAAAATTCTCGATGAAGTAGGACTTAAAGACCATATGAAAAATTTCCCTGCGGAACTTTCCGGCGGGGAACAGCAGCGCGTTTCAATAGCGAGGGCTATCTGCAAAAACCCGAAAATACTTTTGTGCGACGAGCCGACCGGCGCGCTCGACAGCGAAACCGGCGTTATTGTGCTGAAACTGCTTCTTTCCATGGCGAGAAATTACGGAAAGACCATAGTTATAGTTACGCACAACCAAAATATCGCGAAGATGGCGGATGTGGTTATCCGGCTGAAAAACGGAAAGATACTATCTTACGACGTTCAGCCCTCTCCCCTTTCCGCAGACGAGGTGGAATGGTAATATGCTTTTGAGAAAACTTTTCAGAACGGCATGGAAATACAGAGCGCAGTTTATTTCAATGGTGATAATGGTAGCCATCGGCATAGGAGTTTTCCTCGGCTTCAACATGGAGTGGTTCAGCCTGAAAAAGAACACCGACAGATTTTATGAGGAAACGGGCTTTGCCGATTACAGACTTTATGACAAAACGGGCTTCACGGCGGACGCCGCCGAAAAACTACGCAGAATAGACGGCGTTGAAAGCGCCGAGCGGGCGTTTTCGGTAAACGTGAACGCGGAAGGTCAGGACAAAAACGTGCTCCTTTCGCTGAACGCCGTTGAAGGCGATGTGAAGTTCCACGTGACCGCAGGCGAAGGGTATGACTCGTCTGCCGACGGCTTCTGGCTCTCCGACAAGTTCGCCGATAAAAAGAATATAAAAGTGGGCGACCAACTCACCCTTTCCTATTCTACCAAAAAAATAACGGGTAAAATTCTCGGCCTTGTAAAAATAAGCGAATACCTTATATGCGTTTCGGGCGAAAGCCAACTTATGCCCGATTACGACGTTTACGCCTTCGTGTACGTCACGCCGGAAAAACTTATGAACACGATAGGGATGGATTACTTCCCGCAGGTCAATATTGTGGGAAATAAGGCACTTCTCAAAAAAAATAAGAACGAAGTTGAAGATATTGTAAACGCCGCGCTCGGCAAGACGACGCTCGTTATCTCCAAAGAAGATTACCCCGTTTACAGCGAGGCGAAAGGCGAGGAAGAAGGAAAGACGATGGGCTCCGTACTTCCCGTGCTGTTCCTTCTGATAGGCGTACTGACTATGATAACGACGATGCACAGGATAGCCGCCAACGAAAAGACGCAGATAGGCACGCTGAAAGCGCTCGGCTTCAAGGACAGGACGATAACCCTGCACTACACTTCTTACGGTTTCACCGTGGGGCTTATCGGCAGTGCGCTCGGCGTGGCGCTCGGCTATCTCGTGGCGGCGGTGATCGTCAGCCCGAAAGGAATGATGGCAACCTATTTCGATATGCCTTATTGGAACCTTTACATACCTTGGTTCTGTTGGATAATTATGGCAATTACCCTCGCTTTTCTCACGTTAATCAGTTATTTATCCGTAAAAAACATGCTGAAAGGCACCGCTGCGGACGCGCTTCGCCCGTACGTTCCGAAAAAGGTAAAACCGCTGAAAATAGAAAAGACGAAGGCGTGGAGCAAACTTTCATTCGGCAATAAATGGAACCTTCGCGACGTGACGAGGCACAAGGCGCGTTCGGCGATGACGCTTGCGGGCATCGTAGGGTGCATGATACTGATCGTAGGCGGACTCGGCATGAACGACACGATGAACGGATTTTTAAGTCTTATAGGGAATAACATTTACAACTATAAGACTAAAATAATTATTGACGAGCAAGCCGACCCCGCGGAAGTGATCGCCTTTGCCGAGGCGACGGAATCGGATTTCGTTTCTTCCTTACAGGCGCGCTTCGGCGACAGGACCGTCGCGGTTGAAATTTACAACGTTTCGCACGATAAGTTCCGCCTGACCGACAAGCACAACCGTCGCGTGGAACTTTATGACGATGGCGTTTACCCGTGTCTGAGGCTTTCCGGAGGATTGAAAATAGGCGACGAAATAGAATTTTCCTTCTACGGCTCGGAAAAAGTGTATAGGGCGAAGGTCGCGGGTTTTTTGCGTTCCGTAATGACCGAAAACATAGCGATGAGCGAAACCTGCGCGAAAAACCTCGGCATTGACTATAAAATTTCCGCGCTGTATACCGATAATGCGCCGGAAGATATTTCCGGTTACGGCTTTATTTCGAGCGCGCAGAGCAAACAGACCGTAATGGATACTTACGACACCTTTATGGAAATTATGCTGACTATGGTACTGATACTCGTGATAGCCGCGCTCGTACTCGGCGTGATTGTTCTGTATAATCTCGGCGTAATGAGCTATGTGGAACGTTACAGAGAACTTGCCGCGCTTAAAGTAGTGGGCTTAAAAAATAAGCATATAGGCAAATTGCTTATCAGTCAGAATATGTGGCTCACGTTTACGGGCGTACTTATCGGCTTGCCAGCAGGCGTAGGCGTGCTTAAACTTCTGCTCGTTCTCCTCGCGCGCGAATACGAACTTACGCTTATCCTCGGCCCGATAACTTATCTGGTAAGCATTCTGCTGACATTCGGCGTATCGCTCGCGGTGGGTGCGCTTGTCGCCCGCAAAAACAGAAAGATAAATATGGTAGAGGCCCTGAAAGGCGCGGAATAACTACCTGTAACGGCGCAGCGAAAATTTTTCGCTACGCCGCTAATATATTTGCCTGTCAGGTTACGCTCCCGTATTGTTTGCGCAAGTTTTCCGTATCTTTGGATTTTCTTCTCGGAAGAACAGACTATTAGTCCCCTTTTTCTCACGTTATCGCGTGTTTTTGAGCCGTATGGCAAGCTGTGTTTATGCCCATATAAAAAAGCCGATAAACGGGTATCGACTTGTTCATGCTATAATGGCGGAAGCGGCGGATTCAAACCCCGTATCCAAACTATAAAATCCATTATTTATTTGCAGTTTTATCTTTTAGCGCACCGCATGTTTCGCAAAAAGCGTATCCGAAATCACTAATTTTCGAAAAAATAATCCAGCGATTTCTTATCGGGAATGGCGTCAATCGCGACGCGTTTCGTGGTGGTAAGCGCGCCGCATATATTTGCGCGGCGAACTATTTTATTTAATTCTTCAGCGGGGATATCGGCTATTTCACGCCCGTCGATACTTCCGAGCAGACAGCCGAAAAACGCGTCGCCCGCGCCGGTCGTATCCACGGGTTCAACGCGTACGGAATCGGCATAATACACCTTGCCGTTAACACAATACGCCGAACCGTTTTTGCCGAGCGTTACGCATACCAGCTGCTTGCCTGCCGACGCCGCTTTCAGCCTTTCTTCGAAGTTTCCTTCGCCGTAAAACATCGACAGCTCTTCCTCGGAATATTTGACGATATCGGCCGCGTTTACGTATTTGCGGTATACGGAAACGGCGTCTTTTTGCCTGAAAATATCTTCACGGTAATTTATATCTATACTCAGGCGTTTTTTGTGTTTTTTTGCCGCCGCTATGACGTAATCAGCAAGCTCTATGCCCTCTTTTTCGCTCAACATAAGCGTTCCGAGGTGAACGGTATCGGCTTTTGCAACGGCTTTTTCCGCCTGCTCTTTCGTTATGCGGTAATCCGCCGTATGTTTGCGGATAAAACAGAAACTTCGCTCGCCGGAAGAATCGAGCTGAACGAGGGCAAGCGTGGTGTTTGCATCGGCATCCTGCTCTATATCAAGGTAGAAAAGCCCCGCATTTCGCGCATAATCGACCAAAAATGCCCCGAACATATCTTGCCCCGCACGGCCGACGAATCCGCTTTCCGCACCGGTTTTTGCCGCCGCGCAGGCAACGTTAAAAGGCGCGCCGCCGGCGCACCGCTGATATTTCATCTGCCCGTTTTCTTCTATACCGAGCATATCAACGAGAATTTCTCCTATACAGATCAACATATTTATCCTCTTTGATTTATATTGTTTCTCCGATATGAAACGAAGCGGGAACGATTACCTTCTTCTCGCATTTTTCACCGTTTATACGCATAAAAAGCGCTTCCACAACGCGTTGCGCCATTTTATCGATATCCTGTTTTACGCATGATATATCGGGTTTCCCCACCCAATTTTGCATAACTCCGTCGTAAGAGACTATGCGAAATTGCGAAGGTATTTCGTATTTCTGAACGGCGAACTGATAAAGCAGATATGCGAACGTATCGCCGGAGCAGAAAACGGCGTCAACCCTGTCGCCGTAGCGGTCAAAAAAATCATGAGCTACGGAATAATCTTGCCCGTGTTTCGTATTTTTGTAATAAACTATAGGTTCGTAACCGTATTTCGCCATCACATCGAGATACGCTTTATACCGCATTTCGACTTCCGAACTTGCCATAGGTTTGCCGCCCACGTAAGCGACGTTACGGCTGCCTTTCTCTATCATAAGTTCTATGGCCTTCGTTGTGCTTTCATAATTATCGCTGGTAATACACGGGATATCTTTACCGAGATGGCGATCGATGGTCACCAGCGGCAACGTTTCGTCTATCGTACCGAGTTCGTTATGGGTTATGAATATCGCGCCGTCAACGCGGTTCTGTGCAAGAAGCCGCAAAACGCGCACTTCTTTTTCCTTATCCTCCTGCGAGCATACGACAAGCATATTATACCCCTCCTTATTGAGTTGGGCCTCTATCCTGTCGGCTATAGCGCAAAAAAACGGGTTGTTGAATACGGGAACGAACAGGCCGATTATACCCGCCCTCTGCGTTTTGAGAGTCTGCGCCGAATAGTTGGGAACGTAATTCAGTTTTCGTATCGCCTCATCAACGCGCACGCGTGTATTCTCCGAAACGCTGCCGCCGTTTATCACGCGGGAAACCGTTCCGATACCGACGCCCGCAAGTTGCGCGACTTCTTTTATACTTGCCAAGTTTAATCCTCCGATCGTTAAAACAATGATATTATACCATTGAAAACGTTAAAAGTAAAGCGTTCTCCCGTCGCTCAGGCGGGAGAACGCTTTTCTCTGCCGTTCAGGCAACCGTTATTTTACCGAACGGATCGGATATAAGTTCGGATCAGTCGTCAAGGCTGTTATGGGCAAGTACCCACTTTATCTGAACTTTTACTTTATTCCTGTTGCTTACACCCTTCTGTCCGCCGTCGTTCACGGAGTTATAGCTGTTTTCCCAATCGGGAGCCGCAGCGTAGTAAACGATAGCGTCGTCGAAGAACGCCCAGCCGTATTCGCCTTCACCGACTTCTTCGTCGCAAAGTTCGATGTAGAGGTCTTCGCCTATATAAGCGGAGAGATCTATCGCGTAAACGGCCATATCAGCCCAGGAACCGCCCTCTTCGCCTACGTGCGGGAATTTATCCTGATCGTCGTTGAAGCGCGTCTGTTTGTAATAACCGATAAGCGTGCCGTTCGCTTTGTAAACCTTTACGGCAGCGGCGTTACCGCCCATTTTAACGGTTATCCAACCGCTTCCGAGAAGGGTGAACGTGGAAGAGCGAACAGTCCAGGTTTCGGCTTCATCAAATCCGGTACTCGTGCCCTCGAGGAGGTAAGAACCGGTCTGGTTATAGGGAAGTTCATAGTCTGCGTTGTACGTGGAAGCTCTCTTTACGCCTACGTAATTGCCGTTAGCATCCTGCTGCCAGCCTTCGGTGACGGGCGTCCAACCGGTGAGGTTGCCCTGTTCGAAACTGCCGTTTACTACCTGCAATCTGCTCTGGGCGAGAACCCAGTTGATTCTTACGGTAACTTTTTCGTCTGCGCTTACTGCGGCCTGCCCGCCGTCGATAACTTCGTCATAACCGTTGGCGTAATCGGGCGCCGTGGGATAGTAGGTAACAACGTCGTCAAAGAATGCGTGCGCCCAAGTGGTTGCGGGTTCGTCGCACAGTTCGATATAGAGGTTCTGCCCTACGTAAGTAGAGAGGTTTATAGCGTAAACAGCCATATCCGCCCAGGAACCGCCCTCTTCGCCTACGTGCGGGAATTT
>JAGCZN010000019.1 GCA_017959995.1 Clostridia bacterium | reverse complement strand
GCCAGCCGCCGACAGGCACCACGCCCGTATCGTAACCGCTTCCGTCGCCCGCGAGCCCGAAAAGGCGGAGATTGGGAACGATTATTCCCTTCTGCGAGTCGAGCGCAAGCCTGAAAGCGAGGCACAAAACGACCGTGGAAACTATCGCGGGGAGAAACAGCACCGTTCTGAAAACCTTGTAACCGAAAACTTTTTTGTAAATTCCGTAGGCGAAAAACAAGGTTATGGGCATATTTATGAACACCGCGAGAGGGATAAGCGACAGCGAGTTGAGAACGCCGTGCCAGTTGAGTATGCCCCTCTCCTTCACGCCGAATATGAAGCGGAACATTTCCTTATAGTTTTCAAACCAAACGAAAGTCCTGCCGTTCACGATGGAAATTTCAAAGAAAGAATTATACACCGTGCCGACGTTCATAGCCACCCAGAACACCAGAAAATGGAGAATGGGCCAGGCTAAAAATCCGTATATGAAGACGGCGTCCTTGCTCTTTTTGGAAAGCCCTCTTTTTTCCGCCCTTCTGTCTTTATCCATTTGTTATCACGCCCTGTCGGGGTCGAGATTTTTAAGCCTCGTATCCCAGTCGTTTATCTGCGTTGAGTAGAAGTTTTCCATTATCTCGTCAGCGTTGCACGCCGCCCTCGTTGCCATGTTGCGGAAAGGCGTTGATAGAAGATCCATATTCAACGCGCCGCTCAAAAATACAAGCGTATCGGAAGCGGCTACCGCGTTTATGCTGTTTTCGGCGGCTTCGGCGATTTCTCTGCCCCAACCGTTGAGATTTACTTTTGAAATATCGTAAGTGTAGGCGAGCGGCGTCTGCAGGGCGGAATGTATCCTCTCGCAGGATTCTTCGGAAAGAACGTATGCGAGGAAGGCTTTAGCGAGCGGGATATTGGCGTTTTTGCCGCTGCCCGTAACGCAGAAGTATTCGCCGTAGTTTACGTGCGTGGCGGTTTTCGATCCGCTCTTTTGCGAAGGTACGGGCGCGAAGTGATAGAAATCCGCTTCCATATCCTCTATTATATCCGCCATTTCCGTTTCAAACCAGGAACCGGTGAGCGTAAAGAGCGCGTAACCGTTGAGGAAGGTCTCTTCTGCCTCGAGGTTGTTCTGCCCCGTAGCGTCCTGCACGGCGAAAGACGGATAATAATTGCCCTTCGCGTTCTGTTTGGGGTTGAACAGCGCGTATATGTTTTCGATAACTTTCTTTACGTTCTCGTTGACGAAAAGATCCCTGTTGCTCTGTGTTTTATCCGCGCTTAAGTCGTTCTGATCCCAATATGCCCTGTAACCGTCTTCATCCATAGACGCCCACATTCCAGAGAACAGATATATTATATCCGAAACGGTTGCGCCCCAACAGAAAGGCATTACCTGAACTCCGTTGTTCTTTATGTTCGCGTCAACCGTGGCCTGACATAAATCCAGAAGCCCCTGCCACGTTTCGGGGAATTTGCCCTGCGTATATTCGCCGCTCGAGGGTATGCGGTCGAGGTAATCCTTATTATATACGAAGCCCGTGGGCGGAGCGGAGAAGGGATAATAATATCTCTTTCCGTTATATATACCGAGGCGGGAAGTCTGTTCGCTCACGAACCTGTCGTCCGGCACGGTATCGGAAATATCTACGATATAACCCTTCGTAGCCCATTCTATCCATTGAAGATTCGTGGAAATGGTAAAGTAAACGTCGCTGACGTTCGTGCCGACTTGCAGGGTGCGGGCGATCGACTCGTTGAGCGTTTCGTCACCCTTGACGATTATTCTGGAACCCGTAGCCTTGTTGAAAACGCGCGCCGCGTCCGCAAGCCAGGCGTAACCGTAACCCTTGTCTATAGCGGTCACTTCCAGCGTCTGCCCGGAATAATCGCCGAGGTCGAGTTCCGTAGAATCTACGGCGCTCGTCTTTTCCTTGCCTTTACAGGCGGTCATCGAAAATGCGAGAACGACCGCGAAAAGTAACGCAATGATCTTTTTCATATCGATTTTCTCCTTATTTTATTTTTCGCTTTACAGCCGCCGCGGCGAGAGCGAACAATATCGTTCCCTCTATGCCGAAAGCGGATTTGCAACCTTTCTTCGCGGAACTTTCAACGCTCCGCCCGGTTATAGTGAAAGTCAATTCGTCGCTCTCGAAAACACCGAGCGAGTTGCGCACCCTTGCCTTTACGGTTACCGTGCCTGCGGATAACGCTTCGAGGTAACCGTCCGCGTCTATTTCGGCGTGATCCGCGCCGGAAACGATAACGTATTCCACGTCGGTCTGCCCGTAAAACTTTCCTTTCAGTTTGTTGGTAAGTTTAACGGAATCGCCCACCTTCAGATCTCCGACGTTGGTCAGAGTCGATACGGTAAGGTCTATAACCTTTGCCGAAGAAGGCGTTACGGGTTTTAGCGTGAACGTGACGTCGCTTGTGGTGGAGTGCATATACATTCCGAAGTACGCGCCGAAATTCGCTTCGGACAGATCGTAATATTCTCCGAGCAGAACTTCGCCGTCTATCCTGAGGTAGGCGTAGTACCCCGCTCTTATCATATTTACGTAATAAGGTACCGCGCCGAGTTCCACTTCATACTCGGTATTCACAGTGAGTTGTGAGGGATAATCGGCGTTGCGCTTCAACGAAGTGGCGGTGCCGATGGATACGCCCGCCTTGTTGAACCAGTAATATATACCGCCGCGCGTGAAATATACGTCCGTTCCGAGCATAACGAAGTAAAGTTCGAAGGAGGAAACGTCGTTTATCGAAAGTTTAGCCTTTACAGCCGCGGCGGAAAAGTCCGTGCGGATAAACGCTACGTTTTCGTAATTGTCGTAATTGAATTCCTCTCCGTTGCCGTTACCGTTACCTGTAAAACTCACCTGCCCATTCTCCATCGGAACGAGCGCGCTTATATCCGTAACTCCATAATTTTCCTGAACGGTACGCTCTACTTTTTCAAAGTAGAAGGTATCGAAGTATATTTCCGCGCCGGCAACGTCCGCGTTGAGATAAGTCGCGGGATAATACACGGTGAAGAATATATCGCTTATTTCCCCTTCGGGATCGATCACGTCTTTAACATTCACGGAAATAGTTACCCATTGATCTTTCGGAAGGTTGCCGAGCGGGAATTGCTTAACCGTATCGTAAACGTGCGGCGAGGCGCAGTTTGTTATCCACAGGGTGCCGTCGTCGTTTATGCTGCCGCTGACCCATATCTTTATGGTGAGCGCGTCCGCGGGATTGAACG
>JAGCZN010000201.1 GCA_017959995.1 Clostridia bacterium | reverse complement strand
TAGACGGAACAAATCTCCCCGTTGTACTTATGGGTGATTTTAACGTTAAGCCCGATGATCCGTGGCTCGAAAAAATTTCCGAAAGACTTAAAAGTGCCGCCGCGGCGAGAAATAACTACGAATTTACGTGGTCAACTTATAATCCTAACAGACAAATAGACTATATTTTCGTACCGAAAACGGCGGAAGTTTTATCTTATGAAGTACATAAATTCAGGATTTCAGACCACAGACCTGTTACTGCGGAAATTGAATTATAATTATTAAGGAGATAGAATTATGAAATTAGTAACGATGACGAGAGAGTGTTCAAAGCGTTTCGGCGACAAACGGGCTATAAAGATGGTAAAAGCCGCAGGGTTCGACGGGTACGATTTTTCTATGTTCGGGCACAATGAAAAGTTTTGGGGTTCGGACGGGTGGAAAGAATACGCCGAAGAATTAAGAAAAACCGCAGATGAAACGGGTATTCCGTGCTTACAGATGCACGCTCCGTGTCCGAATATGCGTACGATAGAGGACGTCGTTCCGCTTGAACCCGTCTTTTTACGCGCTATCGATATAGCCGCGATTTTGGGCTGTAAGATGCTTGTCGTTCACCCCGGCTCGTTTCTATCCGCAAAAGAGAATAAAAAATATATCTACGATAAACTTTTGCCGTGTGCCAAAGAAAAAGGCGTTATTATCGCGACCGAAAATATGTTCAAGTGGAAAGACGAAACGGAGACCGAGACCGTTCCGTCTGCCTGCGGAACGGCAAAAGATTTCGTCTAGCATATAGATTATATCAACGACGCTAATTTTACCGCCTGTATGGACATAGGACACGCGGAAATGGTCAACTGCGAAGGTGCGCCGAAGATAATAAGAGCGCTGGGGAAGAGAATAGGTTGTCTGCACGTTCACGACAACGACCTTTACGACGACCTTCACACCTTTCCGTTTAGCGGAGATATTAACTGGAATGAAGTCGCGAAGGCGTTAAAGGACGTAGGGTATGGCGGAAACCTTACTTTTGAAGCGGACGCGTTTATGAAAAATTATCCCGACGAACTTATAGCGGATTGCCTGAAACTTCTCGAAAGAACGGGAAGATATCTTATAAATCTGATTGAAAATTCATAGCATATGGACAGGTACATAGTATGATAAAACTAGAAACGCATTGCCACTCTTTAGGAGGCAGTCATTGTGCTACTTCGCCGAACGAAATACTTGTTGAAGACTACGTTCTCGCAGGATACGGCGGAGTTGTGATAACGAACCATCTTTCCGTGTATAGTTATGCTTATCATAAAGGCGAAACTCACGCTGAAAAAACGCGGTTTTATTTTTCGCTCGTAGAAAATTTGCGCAAACAGTTTATGCCGTTCGGCGTAAAAGTTTTTTCGGGCGTAGAAGTGCGTATTCCGGATTCCGCCGACCAAGGCGCACAGGAATATATGATATACGGTGTTACCGAAAAAGATATTATGGATAATAAACCGCTTTTTTACTATTCGCAGGAAGAATTGTTCCGTTTTGCAGATAAAAAAGGATATTTTATGTATCAGGTGCACCCTTTCCGCGACGGAATAAAGTGCGGTGATCCACGGTTTTTACACGGTGCGGAAAAGTTTAACGGACATTTTCATCATTATAACCATAACGATCTCGCCGAAGAGTTTTGTCGTAAAAACAACCTTATAGGTATGTCCGGAACGGAGTATCATCACGAACACCAGCCGATTACTTCGGGTATGTATATTCCGGAAACGGT
>JAGCZN010000200.1 GCA_017959995.1 Clostridia bacterium | reverse complement strand
CTGAGCTACCGAGGCATCTACACCCCGTGTAGGGGGGTATTGGCGACCTGGATTGGGCTCGAACCCTCGACCTCTAGCGTGACAGGCTAGCGTTCTAACCATCTGAACTACCAGGCCATTATAAAAAATAAAATTGGTGGGCCTTCACGGACTCGAACCGCGGACCAATCGGTTATGAGCCGACCGCTCTGACCAACTGAGCTAAAGGCCAGTAATAGGTAAGCGGATTGTGGTCGGGGTGAAGAGACTCGAACTCCCGGCCCCATGGTCCCAAACCACGTGCGCTACCAAACTGCGCTACACCCCGATGGATTTTACCGCAAAAACGATGAAACCTCAATCACAATGCCTATATAATATAACAGAATTGAAAAAATATTGCAACTGTTTTTCGGTGGTTTTCCCGATTTTTTTATCAAAATTTTTCATTGCGTTTTCAATTACGGCAAATAAAAGCGTTTCGGCATTTATTTACTTGCTTCGCCCGTTTTTTTCAAAATACGCCAAACGCGTTTTGGTAGAATAATTTACGCTATTAAAACGAAGATCTATCGAAGGAAGGCAAATGGAAATCAAATTCAAAAATCTATCGGGAAAACTATACGTATATCTTTACGGCGAACTCGACGAATACACGTCCCGTTCGATACGCGGACTTTTGGATAATTTACTCGATCAATATCCGCAAAGCAAGGCGGTAATATTCGACCTTGCCAATCTGACGTTTATGGACAGTACGGGGCTCGGTTTTTTGATAGGACGGTATAAAAAACTTAAAAACTACGGGGTTCCCGCGTATATAGAAAACCCTGCTTACGACGTGGAAAAAGTTTTGGAACTAAGCGGAATTTATCAGATAATGCCTAAAATATAATCTGTAAAAGGAAATAAAAATGCAAGAAAAAACGAACAAAATGTCATTGAAGTTTATAAGCGTATCGGAAAACGAACCGTTTGCGAGAAGTTGTATACAGGCTTTCTGTCTGCCGCTTAACCCTACGATTTCGGAACTGAACGACGTAAAAACCGCCGTTTCCGAAGCCGTAACGAACTGTATCGTTCACGCATACCCCGATAGGGTGGGTATCGTTTCGCTTGAAGCGGAAACGTCGGGGAACAGAATACATATCAAAATAACCGACGAGGGTGAAGGCATAGAGGATATAACCAAGGCCGTAGAGCCGTTTTTTACCACGCGGCCGGAAGAAGAGCGTTCCGGTATGGGGTTTACGGTAATGAAGGCGTTTATGGACGACGTTAAAGTGCTTTCAAAGCCTGCCGAGGGTACCGTTGTGGAAATGATCAAGTTTTTCACTTCGGGAAACGAGGCGGAAGCCGGTGAAAAATGGGGGAACGATGCTTAATCCCGAACAAACCGCGGAATATATCAGACAAGCGAAAAACGGAAACGAAAAAGCCAAGGAAATTTTGCTTGTAAACAACGCCAATCTTATCAAAAGTATAGTAAAACGATTTCTCGGCAAGGGCGTTGAGTACGACGATCTTTACCAACTCGGCAGCCTCGGATTCATAAAGGCGATAAAGAATTTTAACGAAAATTACGACGTTATGTTTTCCACTTACGCCGTTCCCATGATAATAGGCGAAATAAAACGTTTCATGCGTGACGACGGCGCCGTTAAAGTTTCCCGCGCGATAAAGGTGCTTGCAGTAAAAATAAACAGATTTATCGACGAATACAGGCAAAAACGCAACGTATCGCCTACCGTGGACGAAATCGCCAAACACTTCGGCGTTGAACGCCAAGACGTGGTGTTCGCGCTCGATTCTTCAAAATATCCGCTTTCGTTAAATACGGCCGAGGGTGAGGAAGACGACGGAAATCCTGAACTTATAGACAGGCTTCCCTCCCGTGAGGACGGCGACGACCTAGTTGATAAAATAATGCTTCGCACTTTTATCGAACGCCTTCCCGAACGTGACAGAAAAATTATAATTTTAAGGTATTTCGGGGATAAAACACAAAGCGAAATAGCCGCGGAACTCGGCGTTTCGCAGGTGCAGGTTTCAAGACTTGAAAATAAAATTATTGAAAAACTAAGAAGTTTTTGCAACGGAAATTAAAAAAAATTTCCGTTTTTCTTTTTTTTCGGATTAAAAAGTTTCATACCGCCCATATTCTTTAAGAGGTGGCACATGAAAAAAGAATTTCCCGATTCAAATCCATATATAAAAAACGCCGAGGAAAGAGAGATAAGATACGCGGAACGCGGTGAGGAAATAAAGAATGGCAGATAATAAAACTTCCGTAGTGAATAAAGCGTACCTGGCTTTCGTTTCGGG
>JAGCZN010000199.1 GCA_017959995.1 Clostridia bacterium | reverse complement strand
TGGGCTTTTCGGATAGGTATATAGCATTGCTCTGGGATAAAAAGGAAACGGACATTTATGCCGTAAGGAGGGAAAAGGGTATAACGCCCGTTTTCAAAATGGTGGACACCCTGCATACAGGCAAATATATCGCATATCTCTATTCGTCATATACGGGCGAAAACAAGTCACAGCTTACCGATAAGAGGAAGATAATAGTTTTGGGCGCGGGACCGATCAGAATAGGTCAGGGCGTGGAATTTGACTATTCGACCGTTCATGCGGTGCAGACCATAAGGCGCGCGGGCTATGAAGCCATAATAATAAACAACAATCCGGAAACCGTTTCTACGGACTACACCCCCGCGGATAAACTGTATTTCGAGCCGCTTACCCCCGAAGACGTAATGGCGATAATAGATTTCGAAAAGCCCGAGGGCGTGGTCGCTTCCCTCGGCGGGCAAACGGCTATAAATCTTGCCGATCCCCTGATGAAACGGGGCGTTAAGATAGTGGGAACGGATTGTGAGGCCATTGATAAAGCCGAAAACAGGGAACTTTTCGAGAAATTGCTTGAAAAATTGGATATTCCCCAACCGGAAGGGTGCGCCGTAACTAAAATAGAAGACGGCGTTATGGCAGCCGAAAGAATAGGCTATCCCGTGCTCGTGCGGCCGAGTTTCGTTCTCGGCGGCAGGGCTATGCAAATAGTAGCCGACGAAAAACAACTTCGCCACTACCTTAAAACCGCCGTTGAAATAGACGAGGACAAGCCCGTTCTCGTGGATAAATACGTTATAGGCAAGGAAGTTGAGGTAGACGCCATATGCGACGGGCGCGACGTGTTCGTTCCCGGCATAATGGAACTAGTTGAAAGAACGGGCATACATTCCGGCGACAGTATTTCCGTATATCCCGCGTTCTCCATTTCGGATAAAGTGAAGGGAACGATTCTTCAATACGCCAAAAAACTCGGGTTAGGCATAGGCATAAAAGGGCTGTACAACATTCAGTTCATAGTTGACAAGAACGAAAAAGTATATATAATAGAAGTTAATCCGAGATCGTCCAGAACGGTTCCGTTCCTTTCCAAAGCAACGGGTTACAGCCTTGCGGATATAGCTACGGAAGTTATAATGGGAAAGACGCTCAAAGAGCAGGGCATCTTCGATATTTACCCGCCCGAAAGGAAGCGTTGGTACGTAAAAGTGCCCGTTTTCTCATTTAATAAGATACGCGGGCTGGACGCCTACCTCTCCCCCGAAATGAAATCCACCGGCGAGGCGATAGGGTACGACGATAAATTGAACCGCGCTCTCTACAAGGCGTTACAGGCTTCGGGCACCAAACTTCAGAACTACGGAACCGTATTCGTTACCGTTGCCGACAGCGACAAGGAAGAAGCGCTTCCGCTGATAAGAAGATTTTATAATCTCGGTTTCAATATAGAAGCGACCAGCGGCACGGCCGATTTTCTTAAAAAGAACGGCATACGCACGCGCGTTCTCAAAAAACTCAGCGACGGCAGCAACGAAATAAAAGAATCCATACGGCAAGGGCACGTGGCGTACGTTATAAACACCAGCGACGTAGGCTCCGTAAGCCAGACTTCCGACGGGCACGAAATAAGAAAGTGCGCCACGGAAAGTAACGTTACGATGTTCACGTCTCTCGATACGGTGCGCGTTCTGCTTGACGTTCTGGAAGAAACCACCCTCACCATATCCACGATAGACAGTTGATCGTATGAAACGAGTTATTTTTACGGTAACCGAAAACCGTCCTCTCACCGCATCCGTTTATAAAATGTCGCTTTCGGGCGATACGTCCGCAGTTACCGGGGCGGGGCAATTCGTAAATCTGGCGGTAGAAGGATTTTATCTTCGCCGTCCCGTATCCGTGTGCGACCGCGCGGACGGGATTCTCACGCTTATATATAAAACCGTAGGCGGCGGCACGGAAAAGCTTTCGCGTATAAAAAAGGGCGCGAAGCTTGACGTTTTAACTGGGCTTGGAAACGGCTACAACCTTGATAACGCGGGAAAAAGGCCGCTTCTTATCGGCGGCGGCGTGGGCGTTCCACCGCTTTATCTCCTTGCGAAAGACCTTATAAAAAGAGGGGCGGACGTTTCCGTGATACTCGGATTCAATACGGCGGACGAGATTTTTTACAAAGAGGAATTCGAAAAAACGGGGGCGAAAGTTTACGTTACCACGGCAGACGGCAGTTACGGCGTAAAAGGCTTCGTGACGGACGCGCTCGATAAAGTTGATTATACCTATTTTTACGCGTGCGGACCGGAGCCGATGCTCAAAGCCGTATATAACGAAACCGTAACGGACGGGCAGTTCAGTTTCGAGGAGAGAATGGGTTGCGGTTTCGGCGCGTGCATGGGGTGTTCACGCAAAACCGTAACGGGGTATAAGAGGGTTTGCAAAGAAGGCCCCGTTTTCGATAAGGGAGAGATATTATGGTAAACACCAAAGTTACGCTGTGCGGCGTGGAACTCGATAACCCCGTTATCCCCGCGAGCGGAACGTTCGGTTACGGCTACGAATTCGCGGAGTTTTACGATATAAACAAACTCGGCGCGTTTTCATTCAAAGGAACTACCAAAGAACCCCGCTTCGGCAATCCTACGCCGAGAATAGCCGAGTGTACCGCGGGCATGATAAATTCCGTGGGGTTGCAAAACCCCGGCGTGGATAAGGTGATAGAAGAAGAACTTCCCAAACTTAAAAAAGTTTACGATAAAAAGGTAATGGCAAACGTAAGCGGCTTTTCGGTTGAAGAATACGCTTACGTCAGCGCCCGCCTGGATAAATGCGGGCAGGTGGGCTGGATAGAAGTAAACGTTTCCTGCCCTAACGTTCACGGCGGCGGAATGAGCTTCGGAACGAGCGAAAAGGCGGCGGCGGAAGTTACCCGCGCGGTGAAATCGGTTACGGAAAAACCCGTTCTGATAAAACTTTCGCCCAACGTTACGGATATCGTTTCAATAGCCAAAGCGTGCGAGCAAGCCGGTGCCGACGGTATTTCCCTGATAAACACCCTGCTCGGAATGAGGATAGATATAAAAACCCGAAAACCCGTTATTTCCAACGTTTTAGGGGGTTTTTCCGGTCCCGCGGTGTTCCCCGTGGCGCTGGGAATGGTATATCGCGTAGCCAAAGCGGTGAAAATTCCCGTGGTGGGCGTGGGCGGCGTTTCTACCGCGGAAAACGTTTTGGAAATGATGCCCGCGGGCGCAACGGCGGTGCAGACGGGCGCGGTAAACCTCGTTAATCCTTACGCGTCGTCGGAGATTGTCGACGGGCTGCCCGTCGCTATGAAAAAGTATAATATCGATTCGCTTTCAAGTATTATCGGAGGATGCTGAAAATGGCAAAAGACGTGATCGTAGCCTGCGATTTTTCCTGCGCGGAAAAAACGTACGAATTTCTCGGTCTGTTTCGCGGGGAAAAGCCGTTCGTAAAGATAGGAATGGAACTTTTTTACGCGGAAGGCCCGCAAATAGTGCGTGAAATCAAGAAAAGAGGGCACAGGATATTTCTCGATCTCAAACTGCACGATATTCCAAATACGGTGAAAAAAACGATGGCGGTACTTTCCGGGCTGGACGTGGACATGACGAACGTTCACGCCGCCGGCACGGTAAATATGATGAAGGCGGCGATCGAAGGGCTTACGCGTGCCGACGGAACGCGCCCGCTTCTTATAGCCGTAACGCAACTTACTTCCACCGATCAAAGAAGTATGGAAGAAGATTTGTGGATAGAAAAACCGATGGGCAAAGTAGTTGAACATTATGCCGATAATGCGCGAAAAGCGGGACTTGACGGCGTTGTGTGTTCCCCCCTCGAAGCGAAAACGGTACACGCGTTATGCGGAAATAATTTTATTACGGTAACGCCCGGCGTGCGCTTTGAAGAAAACGCGAAAGGCGACCAGAAACGCGTTATGACGCCCGCGCAGGCGAGAGCGGCGGGTTCCGATTATATAGTTATGGGCAGGCCGATAACCGAAGCGGACGATCCGGTAAAAGCGTATTCAAAGGCAAAAAAAGAATTTGCGGGAGAGTGAAATGAAAGATTTGAAAAAGACTATCGCGCGTGATTTACTTGCGATAAAGGCGGTTTTTTTCCGCCCGGAACAGCCTTTTATATGGGCGAGCGGCATCAAGAGCCCCGTGTATTGCGATAACCGCCTTACGTTAACTGCGCCGGAAGCGCGGCTTAACGTTGAAAACGGGCTTGCCGAAATCATAAGTGAAAACTACCCGGAGGTTCAGGTTCTTATGGGAACTTCCACCGCCGGCATAGCCCACGCCGCCATAACGGCGCACATTATGGGGCTTCCGATGGGGTACGTCCGTTCGGGAGCGAAGGATCACGGCAGACAGAATCAGATAGAAGGCAAACTCGAAAAAGGGCAAAAGGTAGTGGTGGTTGAAGACCTAATTTCCACGGGCGGCAGCGTGCTCGAAGTGGTGAACGTTCTTCGCGAAGCGGGCGCCGAAGTTCTGGGCGTTGCCAGCATATTCACTTACGGCATGAAAAAGGGGATCGAACGGCTTGAAGCGGAAAACGTAAAAAACGTTTCCCTCACCGATTTCGATACGGTTGCCGAAGTTGCCGCCGAGGAAGGTTATATAAGCAAAAACGACGTTGAAAGACTGATACGGTTCAGAAACGATCCGTCCGACGAAAGTTGGGTAAAGTGAGGCGTATATGAGAAGCGTTATCGACGTTTTGGATCTTACCCGCGCAGAGGTGGAAGAACTCGTATCCACCGCGCTTGATATTATTGCAAACCCGAAAAAATACTCGGAAAAATGCAGGGGCAAAAAACTTGCCACGTTCTTTTTCGAACCTTCAACGAGAACGCGCCTGTCTTTTGAGGCGGCTATGTACGAACTCGGCGGAAGCGTTCTTTCCGTGCCGGGGGCGTCGTTATCGTCCGCGGCGAAGGGAGAGAGCGTTGCCGATACCGCAAAAGTAGTATCGTGTTACGCCGATATCCTCGCCATGCGCCACCCGAAAGAGGGCGCGGCGTTCGTCGCGGCGAAAAACGCGCGTATTCCCGTGATAAACGCGGGCGACGGCGGGCATTGCCACCCCACGCAAACTCTTGCCGATATGCTCACGATTTTCCGAGAAAAAGGGCACTTTGATAATTTAACCGTGGGTTTTTGCGGCGATTTGAAATACGGAAGAACGGTGCATTCGCTCATCAATTCGTTATCGAGGTACGCGGGTATAAAACTCGTTCTCATATCGCCCGAAGAACTCAAACTTCCCGAATACGTAAAGAGAGAAACGGTTATTCCCAATAAAATGGAATACGTTGAAACCGAAAATCTTGAAGAATCCCTGCCCGAACTTGACGTTTTATATATGACGAGGATACAGCGGGAGAGATTTTTCGACGTGGCCGAGTACGAAAGACTTAAGGACAGTTACGTTCTGACTGCCGAAAAACTGTCTCTTGCCAAAAAGGACACCATAGTATTGCACCCGCTTCCGAGGGTAAACGAGATAAGCGTAAAAGTGGATAACGACGCGCGCGCTTGCTATTTCAAACAGGTTGAAAACGGAAAATATATGCGTATGGCGTTGATTCTGAAACTTCTGAACTCCGCCGCCGAAAACAAAGAAAAAACGCCGTTAAACTGCGAAAAAAGCCTTGTTTTCGAAAAATGCCGCTGTAAAAATCCGCGTTGTATAACCTCGCAGGAGCAGGAAATAGAACATATCTTCACGGAAACGTCAAACGGAGGAAAATCGGTTTTTCGCTGCGTTTATTGCGAAAAAGAAGCGGAAAACAAATAAAAGTTCAGTCAGGGAGAGAATAAAATGAATATCTGGCACGATATCGGGGCCGACCGTATAAGCGGCAGAGACTTCATTGCGGTGATCGAAATTTCCAAGGGAAGCAAGCAGAAATACGAGCTTGACAAAACTACCGGACATTTGATTCTCGACAGAATTTTGCACACTTCCACCCATTACCCCGCAAACTACGGGTTTATTCCGCGGACGCTCGCCGACGACGGGGATCCGCTCGACGTGCTCGTTCTTTGCAGCGAGCCGCTCAATCCGTTGTCGCTCGTAAGGTGTTATCCGATAGGCGTTTTCAATATGAAGGACGGAGGGTTTACGGACGAAAAGATAATAGCCGTACCCTTTACCGATCCCATGTATAGCGGTTACGGAGAATTAAACCGACTGCCCGCGCACGTATTCAGCGAAATACAGCACTTTTTCACGGTTTACAAACAGCTTGAAAACAAGCCGACTTCCGTTTCCGAAGTTTACGGAGAAGACGACGCCGTTTCTATAATACAAAAATCCATAGAGAATTACAAAATACGGTTCGGTTCGTAACGACGATATTTTTTAAGGCCGCCGCCGGGCGGTCTTTTTTTATGCAAGTATAAATTCCTGAAATTCCGTCAATAACGGTATCGGAAAAGGAGATACCCGTTATGAAAAATTTCTGCATAAGTTTAATTTGTTTAAGCATAATAGTTTTGACAATCGTTTTGAGCGGAAACACGCCGAAAACGAAGGAAGAGTATCTGCGTATACACGTAAGGGCAAATTCCGATTCCGAAGAAGATCAGGCGGTAAAGTACGCCGTGCGCGACGAAATAGTGAATTTGCTTGCGCCGCTGGTAATTTCCTGTGAAAACAAAAAAGCCCTGCAAAACGCGCTTAAATCGCATATTCCGGACATTGAGCGAACTGCGGAGAGCGTGCTTTTGGAAAGAGGATTTAATTACGGGTGCAGCGCCGCGGTAACGGCGGAAAATTTCCCCGCGCGCATCTACGGCGATGTTACGCTGGAAGAAGGATATTACGACGCTCTTATCGTGAATTTAGGAAGCGGCAAAGGCGATAACTGGTGGTGCGTGGTATATCCGCCGCTCTGCTTTACCGGAACGGGCGGCGGCGAGTTCGGATACAAATCCCGGATAGCGGAGATCATAAGACAATGGCGGGAGAAATACGCTTAAAGTTGATCCCCCTTCGGCTCGGAGCGGATTGTAAAGTGCAAAGGCACGAAGGATGATTTTTTAATGAAAAAGAAAAAGTTAGCGGTTTTTCTCGCTATCGCTATCGCCGCGGTCGGCATAGGGGCGTTTGCGGTAACGGCTACGGCAGCCGTTTCGGACGTACCCGCCATATGCCGGCAGGGCAGTACGGGATCGGAAGTGAAAACCGTTCAGCAAAAACTGAAGAACTGGGGATATTATACGGGAGCGGTAGACGGGATATTCGGCCCGAAAACTCTTGAAGCTATAAAATATTTTCAGCGCAGAAACGGCCTTGCGGTCGACGGCGTGGTTGGGGCAAAAACGCTTGCCGCGCTCGGAATAAGGTCGTCGGGCACGGCGTCAGCGGGCGGATATTCCAATTCGGACACGTATCTTCTTGCAAAACTCATCTATTCCGAAGCGAGGGGAGAATCTTACACGGGGCAGGTAGCGGTCGGCGCGGTGGTTCTGAACAGGGTGAAAAGCCCGTCTTTTCCCAACACCGTTTCAGGCGTGATATATCAGAACAACGCCTTTACCGCCGTATCCGACGGACAGATAAATCTTGCTCCCGACGATACCGCCGTACGCGCCGCAAAGGACGCGATGAACGGGTGGGATCCTTCGGGGGGAAGCCTGTATTACTATAATCCGAAAATAGCCACCAGCAAGTGGATATTGACAAGGAAAACGGTGGTTACTATCGGCAACCACGTGTTCGCCGCATAAGGAGGAAAAATTATGGAAAAACAATTTGACAACAGCGCGGCCGAGAAGGTTGAAACCGTTTCTTCCGCATTGGAAAATGAAGAGGCAAAAACGGCCGCCGAAATTCCCGAAAAAGAAGAAGTCGCGAACAAAAACGGCGTAAAACGCGTAAAAACAGAAAAAAAAGCGAAAAACCCCGCGCGTTTTTCGGCAAGAAAAACCGATGCGAAAAAAAATAAAAACAGAGAAAAAAAAGAAAGACTTCGCGTTGAGAGAGAGGAAAGAATAGCCGCCGAACGGCAGGAGCGGTACAGGCTCAAAAAAGAAAAGGCGGCGATAAGGGCGAAACTTCTTTCGGAAAAGAGAGAGAATAAAAAACTTCTCAAAATGCAGAAGAGAGAGCAAAAGGCGAAAAGCAGAAAGGAAAAACGCTCTCGCGGGATAGGCGGCTGGCTTGCCGCGGTGATAGCGCTGGGGTGTTCCACGTTGCTTCTCGGCACGCTGTTAACGTTCAACGTGTTTTATATGTCGGGCGGGAACGAACTTCTCGACAATATGTACAGAAGAGCGTTTTACGATCTTACCGGATACGTTGACAATATCGACGTGAACCTCGGCAAACTCGAAGTTGCGTCGTCGCCCGCGCGCCAACAAAAAATTCTTAACGAAATAGTGGTTCAGAGCGAACTTGCGGAAAACGAATTGCAGGCGCTTCCCCTTGAAGATGCGTCCCGCTATGCAACGGGCAAATATATAAACCAGTTAGGCGATTACGCCAAAACGCTTTCCGAAAAACTTGCCGACGGCGGCAGCCTTACCGAAAACGACCGCGAAAACCTTAAAGAATTCGGGCGCCGCAACCAAAATCTTCAAAAGACATTATCGCGTATTTCGGCGGATGCCGGGGAAAAATATTCGTTTCTTTCCCTTCTGAAACCCGCCGATGACGACGCCGTTCTCACCAATATGAACGAACTGGAAAACCTTTCGCTCGAATATCCGAAAATGATTTACGACGGACCGTTTTCGGACGGGCTTAAAAGGGCGGAAGCCAAAGGACTTACCGGCAGTGAAATAACCAAAAAAGAAGCCGTTGAAAAATTCCGCGCCCTGTTTTCCGATTACGCTTTAACGGAAGCCGAAGTCGTGAACGAATGCGGCGGCGATATAGAAACTTATAACGTTTCGGCCGTTACGGAAAAGGGTTGGCCCGTTTACGCGCAGATGGCAAAGCGCGGCGGCGCACCCGTGCTGTTCAACTGTTACGCCCCTTGTAACGAGGAGAAATTCACGCTGGAAGAATGTAGGGAAATAGCCGAAGTTTTCGTGAAAAAGGCGGGATTTGAAGAGATGAAGCCCGTTTGGGAAACCGCTTCGAGAGGGGTTGCCCAATTCAATTTCGCGCACGTAAAAAACGGAATAACGGTATATTCCGATCTCGTTAAAGTAAACGTTTGTATGGAGAGGGGAGTCGTATCCGCGCTGGACGCCGCGTCCTACTGCCTTAACCATATCCAAAGGGAAATTCCCGAGGCCGTAATATCCGAAAAAACCGCGATAAAGGGGGTTTCTTCACTGATGGACGTGCGTAGCGTGCGGAAAGTTATCGTACCCGTAGGCCAAGCGGGAGAGAAACTTGCCTACGAAGTTTTCGGGATAAACGGCGGCAGCCAGTATTTCGTTTATATCGACGCCGCCACGGGAAAAGAACTCGATATATACAAAGTAGTGGAATCCACCGAAGGAACGCTGGTAATATAAAAACGCGAAAAACCACCCGCTATGCGGGTGGATATTTATTTAACGGAGCGGAAACGAACGGTTTTTCAACCGTAAAAGCCCCTTTTCGGAAAGTTGCGCGCGTGCCCGCGCCGCCGTTACGGGTTTACGGTAAACGCGGCGGAAGAAGACAGATGCATATTTTTGTTGCAAAAATCCGAAACAAGTGTTAAAATATAAACGGAATAAAACGTATAATTTTAATGCAGGAGAAAATATGAACGCTCTTTCGGCAACTTTTGCGGAGTTTATCGGAAAATATTGGTACGTTGCGGCGGCCGGCGCAATACTCGTGGTGGCGGTGCTTGTAACGCTCGTTACGGTTTTATCGCGCGGGGCGGGACGGATCAGACAGAACGCGGCGATAAAGCGCGCGCTTAAACGGGAAAGCGAAGAAGAAAACCGCCGCGCCGAAGAAAAACGGGCGCGGATGGCGGAGGACGCGAGGTTTTACGAAACGGCGATTTCCGAAGAAGAAACGCCCGACGGGGAAAACGGCTCAAACATTACTGAAATAAAAACGACGGAGGACGACGCATTGAAAACGGATGAAAAACCCGCAAACACCGCGAAAAAGGCGGTTTATCGGGTGGTTTACGACGGCGAAAACAAAGAGTGGATGATTAAAAAAGACGGGGCGGCAAGAGTTATCCGCCGCGTTAAAACCAAGGCCGAGGCGCTTGAAATTG
This sequence comes from Clostridia bacterium, assembly GCA_017959995.1. Classification (GTDB taxonomy): domain Bacteria; phylum Bacillota; class Clostridia; order Christensenellales; family Borkfalkiaceae; genus RGIG3732. The sequence goes on along the minus strand of JAGCZN010000199.1, from coordinate 2,976 downwards.
CGGGCAGGCTGGCAGACAATCAGGATCTCTCTCTCACGGTGCAGAAAAAGGACGGAAAATTTCAGAAGAAGAGGAATTACAGCAATATAACGAGGTAGGGCGAACGTTTTTTCGCAAACGGTTAAAACGCCGCGTCCGACGGGTGAAAAATGAACGTTCTCGTAAGTATTAACAAAGGGTACGTAAAGCATTTTGAAGTGATGCTTCATTCCATTTTGCGCCATACTGAGAGATCCGTAAAGGTTTTCGTGAGGCACGACGATCTTACCGAAGCGGATTTCTCCGTAATAAGAAAAGAATTTCCGGAGGCGGAATTTTCGTTCGTTTATATGGAAAGTTCGATCTGCTCGGGATTTCCCACGGTAAAGCGCTATCCTTATACCGTTTATTTCAGGATATTCGCGCCCGTTCTTTTGCCCGAAAACGTTGAAAAAATACTTTACCTCGATTGCGACCTCGTTCTTCACAATTCCATAGACGGGTTCTACGATTCCGATTTCGGAGAATATCTGTTTATCGGCTGTTCCCATACGGGTAAAATTCTTTCCGCGTTCAACCGGTTAAGGCTCGGCGTGGGGAAGAATTTCGTTTATATGAACACGGGCGTCGTTTTGATGAACGTTATAGGATTGCGCCGCGAACTTGACGTTGACGCTCTTCGTAAATACACGCTTAAAAATAAGTACAGACTTATTCTATACGATCAGGACGTGATCTGCCGCTTTTTCGGCGACCGCGTCCGCAGCGAAAACGCCCTTTTATACAATCTTTCCGACAGACAGATAAAAAGGCACAACTTTTTCAATTTCCGCAAGATAGACGGCAGATGGGTAGAGGAAAATAACGTTATTATTCACTATATCGGCCGCAACAAACCATGGAAAGAAGGCTACAAGGGCATTCTCGGCGGGTATTACGCCGAGTGCGCCGAAGACTTCGGCAATAAAAGAAAGGCACGTTAATATCCTGCCGATCGATAATCGCTTATGAAGATAATCAAAATATTATTCAACAGATTTACCATAATTTCGGTAACTATAATCCTGCAGATAGGCCTTTATTTTTTTCTCGTGTTCAATCTGTCGGCGTACTGGTTTTTTTTGGCGCTTACTTCCGCGATATCGGTAATAACGTTCATACGCGTGGTAAACAGGGATATAAACCCCGCGCAGCAACTTTTGTGGATATCGGTCATAGCCCTTTTACCGTTGTTCGGCATCACGTTGTATTTTCTGTTGGGGGATTCCAAGTGGACGCGCAAAGCCAAAAGACGTATAATCGAAACGTTTTTCAAACAGGCGCCCTCGGTAAACGCCACGGAAAACGTACCCGAAAAATACTCCGGCCAGGCGAACTACCTTCGCAACAAAGCGGGAACGTGCGCCTACCGCGGTTGCGCCACCGAATATTTCTCCTCGGGCGAAAAATATTTCAAATCGTTGCTTGACGACCTCGAAAAGGCCGAGAAGTATATTTTTATGGAATTTTTCGTGATAGGCAGGGGTAAAATGTGGGATCCGATAGAAGAGATCCTCGTTAAAAAAGCGACTGCCGGCGTTGAAGTGACTATAATGTACGACGATATAGGAAGCATACGCAAGCTCCCCGCCAATTTCTACAAAAAACTGAGAAAAAGGGGGTTAAACTGCGTAAAGTTCAACAGATACACCCCGTTCGTAACCAATCTTCACAACAACCGCGACCATAGAAAAATAGTGGTTATAGACGGAACGACTGCCTACACCGGCGGAATAAACCTTGCCGACGAATACATCAACGAAGACGGCCGCTCCTACTACTGGAAGGACTCCGGCGTGCGCATATACGGCAACGCCGTGGGCGAACTTGCCGAGCAGTTCATGCAGCTTTTCGGGTTCAACAGCCACGTTCGCCTTGATTTCGATAAATATATCTGCAAAAGCGAGATAAACACGGGCGAAGACGGGGTGGTTATACCTTTCGGCACGGGGCCGGCGTTCTTTTACCATTGCCCGCTGGCGGAAGAATCCCTTCTTAATATGATAAATCAGGCCTCGCGCGAGATAATCGTTACCACGCCCTATCTTATAGCGGATTACAGCCTTAACCGCGCGCTCGTTTCGGCGGTCGCGCGCGGGGTGATCGTAAAGGTTGCCATTCCCGACGTTCCCGATAAAAAAACCGTTTACCTTTTAACCAAAAACAACGCCCTTTATCTCCATAAAAACGGCGTTCGCATTTACAGGGCGAAGGGAAGTTTCCTGCACGCGAAAAGTATCGTTGCCGACGGCGAGGTTGCGATAGTGGGCACCATAAATTTCGATTTCCGCAGTTTTATACACCACTTTGAAAACGCCGTGTGGATGTGTAATACCAACGCTGTGAAAGGCCTTTTGGAAGACGTAAGCGCCGTTTGCGCGGAAGAAAACCTCTGCGGTGACGATCTCGATATGAACCTCGGCAAACGCCTCGTCGCAAATATGCTCAAGATATTCGCCCCTCTTTTTTAAGCGTTATCCCGTGGAAACAGAAGTTATAAAAAACGGCTTTTTGTGAGAAAAAGGCCGCTTTTTCATGGAAAAATTTTCGCGGAGACAGGCGGCGGAAAGGTTTTTTCCCCACTTGAAACCGACGGAGCGCAGGTGCGGCATTTCAGCCGGGAAACGAATATTTTATTGACAATTTCCACCGCGTGTTTTATAATAACTTTTAATTAAAAAATTTTTTTCGTTTTATTGTAACGCTTTTCAAAATAAAACGGTCTATATTTTGGGAAATATGATGATAGTATCATTATAGAATATAGTGATGCCCGACAAGTTATTGGTATAGCCCCGGTAGAATATTCTGTAATAATCGGCGGAGTAAAGTTTTCGCGTTGGTCACCGCAAACAACATTTATGGCTGTTTATAAAATAGAAAAATAGAGGAGAAGAACGATGAAAAAACTTGTAACCGTACTTTTAACGATAACAATAACTTTCACGCTGTTTATCC
>JAGCZN010000198.1 GCA_017959995.1 Clostridia bacterium | reverse complement strand
TTTATAAATATAAATAACTACGGCGGCGTAACCGACGTGGGAGACTGTATTCTTATACAGGATAACGGCATAAACATTCTGTGCGACAGCGGCAAGACCAACGAAGTAGCCAGCCTCACCACGAATTACGATCCCGTTATAGAGATGGAAAAGGAATATTTGCGCGCGGCGGGCGTAGATCGCCTCGATTACGTTTTCTGCACCCACCCGCACGAAGATCATATTACCGCCCTTATCGAGATGATAAAAGAATTTACCGTTACCAAAGCCGTCATCATGCACGAGTGCGACTGGGGCAGAGTTCACCCTTCGGAAGTAAACGCCGAAAGGTTGTTCTTCGAACTTAAAAACGTGGTGGAGCGGCAGATCAGTGAGGACGGAACGCCCATGAAGATCACCGAGCCCATAGACGGGCCGGACAGCCGCATTTATCTTTCGGACGACAGTTATATGGAGTTTTACCTTATACCTACGGCCGAACAGAACCCGAACGAAGAACTCAACCACACTTCTACCACTATGTACTACGTGTATAAGGATTTCAAAGCCCTTATCACGGGGGATTCCGATTACCGCGTAGTCCCGCATCTTATTAACGGTAACGTGGGGCATATTCAGGTTTACAAGGCGCAGCACCATAGCGCGAATTACAACGTGGGCACCACGTACTCGTCGCAGGCTCTTCTCGATCTTATAACGCCCGACCTTTGCGTAATAACCGCTCACCGCACCGACGTTGATTGGTGGGCGGACAACATGGGAGAAAATTCCAACATGCAACGCCTTATAAGGAATAACATAACTTCGTATTCCACCGGAAGGAACGGGCATATTGTGGTCACTTCGAACGGATCCGCAACGGGCTTTACGCTTACGTGCAGCATTAAGGACGATCCCATCTATCAGGGAGCATGGAGGAACGGAAAATGAAAAAATCAGCGATTTTAATTATATCCGTCCTTTTGTTTTTCAGCCTCGCGTTTTCGGTCACGGGGTTTGCGGAGGAGGAGAGAGAAGTGGAATATTCGGCGTATTCGGGCTTTGTGGCGCAGGTATCCGGCACGCCTTCGTATATGCGCATAAGGATAGAGTTTACAGATAAGGTGACGGATAACGCCTCGAACGTCGATTACCGCGGCGGCGATAAAGTAAAGGGAATTACCGACGCGTTTTTCGTGAACGGTTACAGCCTTGACGAACACGCCGAGAGGGGCAACAACCTTTCGCTCCGCATTTACGGCGGGGACGACGCGAACACCGTGGAGTTGCGTTATTACTTCAACAGCGCGGATTTCAAGGGAAATATGACCGAGGGCGAATTTGCAGTTGCTGTCTCCGGTCTCGATACGGGTTACGCCCGACTTAAAGAGGGTTTTGCCCTCGTTTACGGCGCGGATGGCTGGAACGCTTATAAAGATTCTTCTATGTCCGCTTTGAGAACGGTGTTTTTAAGCAGATTCAACGCTCTCGCGAATACCGTTCAGGGCTATATTTACAGCGATGAAAACGCGCAGGCATTATCGGCTATGGTCAGCGGTTACCGCGCGGAGATACTCGGCGCGAAGTCAGCCGCGGCAATGGCGGGCGCCGCAGTTAAAGGAATGGCTGCCATGAACGAATTTGCCGAAGTTTACAGCATCGTTCCCATCGAAATAACGAAGATCGAAAGGGCTTACCGCTACCCGAATAAAGATATATCGTTCAAGGTGTTTCTGAGCGAAAATTATTCGGATAACTGGTACGCTCACGTCACGGAGGATCCCGAATATCTTCGCTCGAAAACAGGGGAATACGGCTGGTTTTATAACGATGAAATAATTGATAAATTCATTAAATACAGCGTCCGCGAAAGCATTCTCGAAAACCTTTCGCTCAACGGCTTTACCCTTTCCGAGATAAACGCCATGGAAGGCGAAAACGGAGTTGAAGAACCCGTTCGCGTCGATTTCGAGATAGGCAACGCCTTCACCGGTTATTATTGTTTTCAGGTGTATATCGACGGGAAAAGCGCATTCGCCGAAGAATACGCGCCCGACCTGAACGCCCTGCGCGTTTTCACCTTGAAACACGGCGCAAGGTTTATCGACTACACGGTAAACGAGTTTTACGGATTCGTTTTCGACGGCGAGGCGAAGGTTTGGTCACCCGCGGATAAAAACGCGGCTAACGCTTATATAAGCAAACTTTTGGCAATACCCACAGAAAACGCGAGCGCGGAATTTATACGGAAGATAAACGAAGCGAAAGCGGCGCTCGAAAGGCTTGCGGCGAACGCCTCTCGGGAAGAATATTCCGCGGCTATAGCGCAGGCGGGCAGAGTTATAACGGCGGCAGACAAAACGGTGAAACTTGCTTCCGCGGGAGAGGTTTCTTCCTCGGCGGTGAATAAATCGGGCAAATTCGTTTACGCGATAGAAATTCCTTTCCGCAGCGGAGATGAAAAGGTCGTTTGCTCCGTCCTTGCGGTGCGCTCCAACGGCGACGCGATACTCCTTAACGGACAGGCGGGCAAGGTCACCGTATCCGTCAATGAAAACGGAAACCTCGCGGTGGAAATTCCTCTTTCAAACCTCTCGCAAGGAGAAAATAAAGCGGTCATTCCCGCAGGGTTTGCCTTGGCGGACGGAATGGAAACTTCTTCCGCGATAACCATCGTTCAGACGGGCAACTCGTGGAAGGTAGAAGGACCTGCGGTAAAAACTTATTCGGTAATGGTAAATTCGCCAAACGCTTCCGTTGAAGGCAAACTAATTTTGCAAGAAGGCGAGAGCGATACCTACCGTATCACCGCGAAAGACGGTTACGAGATAGTATCGGTGCTTCTTGACGGAAACGACAAGGGCGCGGTGACGGAAGTGACCGTAGCCGACGCGAGAGAGGATCACACGATAACCGTAGTCTGTAAAAAGGCTGAGAGCGCTTCCGCTTCTTCGGAAAAGAAAAAGGGCTGCAAAGGCGCTATGGAAACGGGCGCGGTCTCGCTCGTTATATGTATTGCGGGGCTTTTCCCGTTCCGCCGTAAATCCGCCCGTTAAATTTACGAATGACAAAAATTCTTCCGGTGAGAAGGCGCTCATCTTCCGCCGGAAGATTTTTTTGTAAAAAATGCGGTATCGCTACCGCGTAAAAAGTTACTTTACGCAAATGTATTGATATTTGCGGGGAAATATTTTATAATTTATATTTTACTTCGCCATGTAAAACCTAAATATGATCAAAATAATTCTCTTCGATAAAGATGGAATGATAACTATGGACGAATTTAATGAACTTGTAAAACACGCCGATAATGAAACAGAGGAAAATTTGTATACTTTGATATATAATTATTTGTTGCAAAAAAAACAAGCGGAAGTAGTTAAAAATGCAAAATTCTAAAGTTTATACGATATTTGCCGGTATAAACGGTGCAGGAAAAAGTACGCTTTTTCAATCGGAAAGTAACGTTGATTTTGGCGTAAGGTTAAATTCCGATGAAATAGTAAAGGCAAGGGGAAAAGATTGGCAAGATAGCAAGGCTCAAATCGAGGCGGGTAAAGAAATATTAAGATTGCAACGAATACTTCTCTAAAGGATTGTCGTTAAACAGAGAGACAACGCTTACCGGTAACAATATAATTAAAAGTATAGTAAGAGCGAAAGAACTCGGTTATATAATCCGATTGCGTTATGTTGGCGTCAGTAGCCCTGACATAGCAAAAGAACGTATAGCAAAACGTGTTTTAATGGGCGGATACGGAATAAGTGAAGATACGGTTGACGTCGTTTTGACAATTCTGTCGAAAATTTTTATAAAATCTATAAATTGTGCGATAATATAAATATTTTCGATAATTCAGGGGCGTCATTGATTTTAGTTGCCTATGCCAAAAACGGAAATATAAAAAGAACGGAATTTCCTTGTGAGTGGTGTGATGAATTAC
>JAGCZN010000197.1 GCA_017959995.1 Clostridia bacterium | reverse complement strand
TATCTAGATTATCTCGTCCTGACGTTCTATTTCGAACATTTTACAAACCCCTTGTTCGTTTGTTTTCGTTTGTGATTGAATTATAACACAAAAATTTCTTTTATGCAAGTTATTTATCATCTATATACAAATCCGATCGCGTGTGGTATACTTTATACGATAAAATATATAGGGAAAAATTTTATAATGAACGCAAACGATCATAGGTTACGGGAAAATCTTATAAAGAAACTGGACGCCGCAAGTTCCGCGGAAAGGCTTTCGGCGCTTGACGAGCTTATAGCATTGGAGAGGGCGAACGGACTTTTCCCCGCGAGACGGGATAACGATTCGAACAACCATATACATACCGTTTATTCGTTTTCGCCTTATTCGCCCGTTTCGGCCGCGTACAACGCCTACCTTGCGGGGCTTACTTCGTGCGGAATAATGGATCACGACAGCCTTTCGGGCGCGAAGGAGTTTTCGAAGGCGTGCAGGGCGCTGGGCATGGGATATACGTGCGGCGCGGAAGTTAGGGCGAAGTTCAATAGCAGACACTGGGGAAAGATAAATCACCCCGACCAGGAGGACTGCGTTTATATGGCCGCGCACGGCGTTCCCGCGCAGAATATCGACGCGTTCAACGACTACCTTTCTTCTTTCAGGGCGAAAAGGGAGATACGCGACAGAAAAATGACCGAACTTATCAACGGTAAATTCGGAAAGTTCGGTATTTCTATCGACTTTGAAAAAGACGTTTACGCCGCTTCACGCGCGGCGGAGGGCGGCTCTATTACCGAAAGACACCTTATGAACGCCCTCGCAAAAAAGTTGGAGGAGAGATTCGGCAGAACCGGCGCGTTGATAAATTTTATTGAAAATGACCTCGGACTGAAAGTGAACGATAAGCAGAAAGGGTATCTTTCGGACGGCGATAACCCGCATTTCAATTACGACCTTTTAGGAGTTCTTAAAGCGGATACGAAGTTTTTTTATATCGACGCAGACGAGGAAATGCCGGACGTTACGGATTTCGTAAACACGGCGAAAAGTTTCGGCGCGATACCCGCGTACGCTTATCTCGGCGACGTGGGCGACAGCGTTACCGGCGATAAGAGAGCGCAGAAGTTCGAGGACGATTTTCTTGACGAGCTGATCCGCGAAATTAAAGCGGTGGGGATACAGGCCGTTGCCTATATGCCCACGAGAAATACCGAGGCGCAACTTAAAAGACTTAGAAAACTTTGCGCCGAAAACGGACTTTTCGAGATAAGCGGAGAGGATATAAATTCGCCGCGGCAGAAATTCGAGTGCAAGGCGCTTGCCAACCCCGAGTATTCTAACCTTATAGACAGTACCTGGGCGCTTATCGGGCACGAACGCGCTTCGGAAAACGGTACGGAATACGGTATGTTCGCCCGTAATGCAACGGAAAAGTTTCCGGACCTTAAAGAGAGAATAAAGGTATTTGCGGGAATCGGGCACGATTCGGTAAATAAATATTGACGATAAATTTTGAAATAAAACGCAATTTAAGGAGAATATCGAAATGAGTACGATCGATCTTAAAGGAAAAGTGGCGCTCGTTACGGGCGCGAGCCAGGGGCTTGGGGAAGCTTTGGCCCTGAGACTTGACAGGGAAGGCTGCAAAGTTGCCGTTTGCGATATAAATATCGAGGGCGCGCGGAAAGTGGCGGCTCAACTGAAAGAGGGCGCGGCGTTTCAGGTGGACGTTACCAAATACGAAACGTGTAAGGCCGCGGCGGACGCTGTGGTTGAAAAATGGGGCACGATTGATATTCTGGTTGCCAACGCGGCGATAGTTAAAAGCGGGGATATTTTCAATCTTTCGCCCGAAACGTTCAAACTGGTTACCGACGTGAATCTGAACGGCTACTTCAATACCGTAAAGGCCGTTGCGCCCGTTATGCTTGCCAATAAAAAGGGAAGCATCATTCAGATAAATTCAAAATCGGGCAAGAAGGGTTCGTTCAAGAACGGCGCGTACGCTTCGAGCAAGTTCGGCGGCGTGGGGCTGACGCAGAGCCTGGCGCTTGAATTTGCCGAAGAGGGCGTGAGAGTGAACAGCATCTGCCCGGGAAACCTTCTCAATTCGCCGCTGTGGGTGAACAGCCTGTTCAAACAGTACGCCGCAAACCAGGGAACGACCGAAGAGAAGATAAGAGAAAAATACATAAATCAGGTTCCTATGAAACGCAGCTGCGAATACGAGGATATAGAGAACGTTATGGTATTTCTTGCGTCGGATATGTCTTCGTATATGACGGGACAGGCGATAAACGTTACCGGCGGACAGCAGATGTATTGAGGAATTGAACGTTCCGTTACGGAAACGTGAAAAATAAAATTAAGGGATAAGGATATGAAAAGAGTTCTCGCGTTCGATTTCGGCGCTTCAAACGGAAGGGCGCTTATCGGCGAAATAACCGGCGGTAAGATAGTTTATACCGAAGTGCACCGCTTTCCGAACGATCCCGTTTCGGTGAACGGTAAAATGTACTGGGACTTTTTAAGGCTGATACACGAAATTAAAACGGGTATAGTGAAAGCCAAACAGGCCGGCGGATTCGATTCCGTGGGCATAGATACCTGGGGAGTGGATTACGGTTTTATCGATAAAAACGGCGATATAGTAAATACTCCGTACCACTACCGCGACCTGCGTACCGAAGGCGCTATGGAAAAGGTTTTCAATATTGCGGGAGGCAAGGAAAACGTTTATTCGCGCACGGGTATACAATTTATGCGACTTAACACGCTTTTCCAACTTTACGCTTCCGTAACGGAGGATAAAGAGGCTACGGAAAGGGCCGAAACCATGCTTTTCATACCCGATCTTATGGCTTACGTGCTCACGGGGAAAAAGGTTGCGGAATATACGGTGGCTTCGACTTCGCAGATGATAAGTCCGTTCACTCACGATTGGGATTACGAACTTATAGAAAAGATAGGTTTCGATACGGCCAAACTTCCGGAAATAGTTCCGAGCGGCTACGTTTACGGCAATATCAAAAAAGAGATATGCGATGAACTTGGTATAGACAGCGTGCCCGTTATAGCCGTTTGTACGCACGATACGGGTTCGGCGGTGGCGGCCGTTCCCGGCGATATGGAAAACTGCTGTTATATTTCCTGCGGGACCTGGTCGCTTATGGGGGTGGAACTGGATAAACCCGTGATAAACGCCGAGAGTTTTAAGGAAAACTTTACGAACGAGGGCGGATATAATAAATCGGTAAGATTCTTAAAGAACATCATGGGACTATGGATAATTCAGGAAGCCCGCCGCAGATGGCAGAAGGAAGGTATGGATTATTCGTTTGCGGAACTTGCGGATATGGCGGAACAAGCCGAGAGC
>JAGCZN010000196.1 GCA_017959995.1 Clostridia bacterium | reverse complement strand
TGAAAAGTTTTTCTTCGGAAGAATCCATAGTCGGCTTTGATTTCTGCAGCCCTTGAGTGTAAGGATGCATAGGTTTATGAAATATTTCCGACGCCGTGCCCTGCTCGATTATTCTGCCCGCGTACATAACGACAACGTAATCCGCCATTTCCGCGATAACGCCCAAATCGTGCGTTATAAGAAGTATCGAGCCGTTTATCCTCGTTTTAAGATCGTTGAAAAGTTCAAGAATCTGCGCTTGAATGGTAACGTCCAGCGCGGTGGTGGGTTCGTCCGCAATAATAAGGCGGGGTTCGCCGGCAAGCGCCATAGCGATCATTACCCTTTGCCTCATTCCGCCGGAAAGTTCGTGCGGAAAAGCCGCGTAAACTCTTTCGGGCATGGCAATCCCCACCATTTCGAGCATTTTTATGGAACGTTCTTTGGCGTTGATTTTGTTTGCGCCGGGAATGTGAAGAAGCGTAACTTCATCAAGTTGGTTGCCTATAGTGAAAACGGGGTTGAGCGACGTCATAGGCTCCTGAAACACCATTGCCATCTGCCTGCCGCGAATACGGTACATTTCCTTTATCGGAATTTTTGCTATATCGTAAACCTTTTCTTCTTTTTCGTACAGGCCGAGTCCCGTTGAATCCATCAACTGTTTCGCGGCGAGAACGGGGTTTCCGTCTTTATCTACTATAACGTTTCCGTTTTCGTCGGTAACTTCCGCCATTATTACTTCGCCGTTTTCATCCTTCTCGTAAACGGGAATGGGGTTACCGAATTCGTCACGCTTGAAATCGTTTGACTTGAAACGTATAGAGCCTTCCACTATCTGCCCGGTAGGCCCCTGAAGAAGGCGCATTACGGACATACTGGTTACCGATTTTCCGCAGCCGGACTCGCCCACCACGCCTACCGTGGAATTGAGCGGTATGTTAAAACTTACGCCGTTTACGGCTTTTACTACGCCTTGATCGGTGAAAAAGTACGAATGAAGATTTTCTATTTCCAATATATTATCCGGATCTTTCATTTCGGAAAGGTATTCCGATTCGGGGCGGTTGCGGTTCTTTTCTTTTTCTAGCCGACGCATTTCCTTGGCGTTGGCTTTTGCGATAGCCCGTATTTCCTTTCCGCTTAAATAATGCTTATCCGCTTTATTTTCGGCCATTATTATCTCCTTTGCTTGGGATCGAGCGCGTCACGCAATCCGTCGCCAATAAAGTTAAAGCCAAGCACGGCTATTATTATACAGATGCCCGACGGCCCCCATACGTTGAAGTTGTTCTGCAGAATATCGCTTCTTCTTGAAATTACTTCTACCATGGTGCCCCACGAAGCGTACGGTATCCTGACGCCCAAATTCAGGTAGGAAAGCGTAGATTCGTAAAGAATCATACTGCCGAGCGACAACGTCATCGAAACGAGGATCTGCGGTAAAATATTCGGGATAAGATGTTTGAATATCCTTCTCATGGAAGAATACCCCATCGCTTCCGCCGCAACCATATATTCCTGCTCTCTCAAAAACAGAATCTGGCCGCGAACGAGCCTTGCCATGCCCGGCCACGAAAATATGGATAGCAAACCCATTAAAAGATATATATAGTATTGCTGCGGAACGTTGTTGGCGTCCAGCACGGTTCCGATTATAAGCATGAGCGGAAGCGTGGGAAGACAAATAAGAACGTCGCATATTCTCATTATGATATTATCCGTAACGCCGCCGTAAAATCCGGCAAGCCCGCCCATTACTATACCTATTGCGGACGTTAAAAACACCGCGAGAAAACTTATGGTAAGCGAAAGTCTTCCGCCGTACATAAGTCGGGTAAAGATATCCATACCCTGTTCGTCCGTTCCGAGGATATGTTCCGCAGAAGGCTTTGCAAGCATATTTATACCGTTATTCGTTTCAATGATCTGAACGTACCCGCCGTCCATCTCAATCGCGGAATATTCGATTGCGCCGGTATAATCGGTTTCGGTTTCACCCCAATTATCGTAAACGAAAGGGCCTACCCAACTGAACAGGAACAGGGAAATAAGCATAATAAGCCCCACTATCGAAAGTCTGGAACGGAAGAACCTTCTGGCTACCATTCTTGACGGGGACATAAGTTTTACGTTTTTATCAAGCGGTTTTTCGTTATCTTCAACCGCCTGCGCGGAAATTTCAGATACGTGTTCGGTCAACTGTTCTTCCGCCTCGCGCTCGGTTACGGATAATTTTTCAAATTCTTTATCTTCCATATTACCCTCCTTACGCGAGTTTTACACGGGGATCGACCACCGCATACATAAGATCCGCCAGCAATACGCCCATTACGGACAGGAAAGCCAAAAACATATTATACGTCATAATAACGGGAATATCCGCCTGCGTCATCGCGTTGAGGGCGTAGCTTCCTATACCGGTAAGATCGAATACCGTTTCGGTTATCATAGCGCCTGAAAAAAGCGAAGGAATAAGCCCCGCAAGCCCCGTTACGAGAGGGATCATGGTGTTTCTGAAAGCGTGTTTGTAAATTACCGTACTCTCTTTAAGCCCCTTTGCCCTGGCGGTGCGGATATAATCGGAATTGAGAACTTCAAGCATATTCGTTCTCGTAACCCTCATTCTTGCGCCTATACTTAAAATTACTACGGTAAGTATGGGAAGGAACATATGATGCGCGTAATCCATAAACGCCTCAAAACCGCTATTATAATCGATGCCCGCGTCTTTCATCCCGGATACGGGGAACCAACCGAGTTTGTTGGCAAAAATATCTTTAAGCATCTGCCCGAAGAAAAACGACGGCAAAGATATACCTATAAGAACCAATACCGTAACAATATAATCGCGCAGAGAGTATTGGTGGGTGGCGGCGGTTATTCCGAGCGGTATTGCGATGAGAAATTCAAACACCGTTGCGATTGCCGCAACGAAGAAAGACGTACCCATTCTGTTGGGATCGAATATTTCCTTCAACACGTCGCGCTGGTTGATGAAACTTTTACCGAAATCAAGACGAAAAACGTTGCCGAGCCAGGAAAAATACCCGCTTATTATGGAACCGTTCAATCCGTAAGTTTCATACATCTTCTGAATAAACTCTTCGCTTACTTCCTGCCCCGACGCTTTGAGCTGTAAAACTCTCTGCTCGATAAAGTCGGTAGGCATACAGCGCAGAAGTATGTAAAGGATAAGCGACACGCCGAGAAGTATCAGCAACGAAACGATTATCCTTTTTATTATGTACTTTAACATTTTAACTCCGTTCGGGAAAGAATATATACTTTCCGTTTAGTGAAATGAGCGCCCCGCCTTCCCTTGCGGAAAGGCGGGAAGTTACCGTTATTTAACCAGTTCGATTTCCCAGCTTCTTTCAAGCGGTGAACTGTAAGAATTGACAAGTCCGGTACCGTCGGTAGTGGTAACGGTAAGACCTTTTATGGTGTTGCTGTTGTATGCGTAGAGAGTCTGGCGCTGATAAACGGGAAGTTCTACCGCAAGTTCGAGAACGAGTTTCATCGCTTCTTCGTACATGGGTATTCTCTCCGCGTCGGTCATTATGGAACGCGCGTCGTCTATTATCACGCTCAAATCGTTAATGATACGGTATTCTTCTTGATAAGTGGTGGTATCCGCCTTTATCTCACGATAACCCCATGCGTAAACGGACGTAGCCGAAGAATTTTTGTGGTAAACCTGATACATATCGGGATCGACGGTAGAGCCCCAGGCGGCAGCCCATACTTCAAGCGAGCCGGTGGAAAGTTTAGTAAGCGCCTGAGAATCCGGCCTTACTTCTATCTCAAAACCGAATTCTTCGCTGTTCAAAAGCGTTGCCGCGGCCTTAAATACGTTATACGTAGGGTGTTCGGTTATGGAAGCGCCCGCTATGGTAAACCTTATCTTCTTGTTCGCGGTAGGATCGGCAAGCGCCAATTCCCTTCTTATTATCGCTTTTGCGTTTTCTTCATTTGTGTACTGCGTATAGTCCTTCGTATTGTCCTTACCCGCGCTCTTCGTACTGTTCCACGGATAAGCCCAGCTCTGCGTGGACATAGGCCAGTTGTTGGGAACGCACGTGCCCGGATAATAATATTCCGAAGCTTTAGCCGTATCCATAGCGGCCATTATGGCGCGGCGGATATGTATATCGGGTACTTTGCCGGCATTTATGCCTATATAGCCGTAACCGAGTTGCCAGCCGTGCAACTGTTTTATTCCCTTCTTTTCAAGTTTGTTAAGTTCTTCAGCATTGCTTCTTGTAAACTGCGGGGTTATATAATCGACTTCGCCTTTTTTAAGCGCGTCTATCGCGTTTGTGGAACTTACCACTTTAAGACGGAGCTTTTCGGCTTTTACGTCAAACATAAAGTTTTCGTTCGCCTTATAGTAAACTACGTTACTGGAATTGAACGCGGAGCCGGAAGGATTATCGCTGTTGTTCGAATCGGTAGCCTTGAACGGGCCTGCGCCCACGGGCACTTCAACGTGCTTCAACGACTGTATTACGTCGGTCTGGAATTTACTGTCGGCAAATTCTACGCCGAATTGATTACGGGCAATATCTATCGTTCTGCCGTTCGGATGCTGTTCGTCCGCAGTGTAGTAATGCGCGGGGGCAACGGTAAAGCCGAAGTTGTAAATAGCTTTGGGATCGGTGCCGTTTACGGTTATGCGGAGTACGTCGTACTCGTCGTTTTTGGTGGGACGCCCCTTTTCGTCGTGCGTGTGCGCTACGTTATAAGTTTTTCCGTTTACGGTTACGGAAGTTTCGGAAGTGGTGTGTCCCAAAGACACGATCCCCTCGATATTCTCTATTTTCGTACCGTTGGAATTGTTTTTTATCATTACCGACCTTGCCTCTGCGGCAAACTGGGTTTGCAGCGTGGCGGAAGTGCCCCAACCCATAAGGATTATGTGGAAACTGTCTTCAACGGTGGTGTTATATACTCTGTTTATGGCTTTTTCTTTGGTGTTGAGCGTGTTTACGACGTCTTCATTGTTGAATTTAACTATTTTGGTTTTATCGTCTCTGCTCGTGCCGGGGAGTTTCGCGTATTCGGGAGTTATAAGACCTTCGAAAAGAAGGAATTTGAAAATTTCGCTCTCGAATTTCTTGGCGTGTTCCTTATACGGCTCGGTAGTAACGTCGTAAGCGTCCTGCGCGGCAAGCCAGTCGGTTTCAAGTTCTTTTCTGAAAGTTTCAAGCGCGAACTCGTAATCGGCAAGAAGGGCGGATCTGAAATACGCGTCGTCCTTTTCGGCTATTTCCGCAGTGGTAGCCATTGATTCTTTATATCCGTTGGTAATTGCAACGAGGGAAGGATCGTTTATCGCGGCCCTCATCTGCGCTTCGGTATAGTGATA
>JAGCZN010000195.1 GCA_017959995.1 Clostridia bacterium | reverse complement strand
TTGATATGAATTTTCAGAAGAAAGAGGCGAAAAAAATCACATGGTGATGGGAAATTTGGGGAGTGATTACTCCCCAATTACTCCCCAAAAGTTAATTTCAACTTAATTTTTTGGCACTTTCAGGTCAAAAAAGCAAAAGAAAAAGCCGATAAACATCGACTTTTGTCAATTTTGGCGGAAGCGGTGGGATTCGAACCCACGAACCCTTTCGGGTTACTTGATTTCGAGTCAAGCCCGTTATGACCACTTCGATACGCTTCCGTATTGAACTTTTATTATTTTATCACATTTTTTTTCAAAAGCAAAACGATTATCGTATATTAACCAAATTTTTATCAGATTTTTCATTCCTTGCTTCCGGCGAACGGAAACGGTAAAAGTTCGGAAAGAGAATGTACGGAAAAATCAACGTCGCTCCGTGCGATTATCACTTCGAAATCGTCAGGATCGCAATATTCCCATAAAATCTGACGGCACGTTCCGCATGGCGAACAATAAACCGTTTCGGTTTCGTCTACGTTTCCGCCGACTACGGCTATTGCCGAAAATTCGGTTTTCCCTTCGGAAAGGGCTTTGAAAAGCGCAACACGCTCGGCGCAAACAGTAGCGGAATACGCGCCGCATTCGATATTACAGCCGGTATAGACCTCGCCGCTTCGGCACAACAGAGCGGCGCCTACGGCAAAACCGGAATATTTACAAAGAGATTTTTCCCTTGCCTCAAATGCGATTCTGATTAAAAAATCGTAATCCGTAGTCATAATTCCGCACCGGTCGCTTTATAAAAACTTTTACCCTCTGTTTTGAATTTCACGGCGAAAATTTCGGCTATCGTGGCGGCAATGTCCGCAAACGTTTCGCCCGTACCGAGATTTACTCCTTTTTTCATCTTTTTATTATAATAAAGCATGGGAACGTATTCGCGGCTGTGGTCCGTACTTGAAGTGGACGGATCGCAACCGTGGTCGGCTGTGATAATAAGGATATCGTCGTCGCTCATTTTATTTATGAATACGTTCAATTTAGCGTCAAACTCCGCAATCGCTCGGGCGTAACCTTCAACGTCGTTCCTGTGGCCGTAAACGGAATCAAAATCAACGAGATTTACGAAGCACAGGCCGTAAAAATCACGCGATAAAAGCGATATAGCCTTATCCATTCCGTCGTTGTTTGAAATGGTTTTATGCGATTCCGTTATTCCGCAACCGGCGAAAATATCACTGATCTTACCTACGCCGATAACGTCGTAACCATTTTTTTTAAGGCAATCGAGCACGGTTTTGCCATGAGGTTCCACCGAATAATCGCGCCTGTTGGGTGTGCGCATATAATCGGGATACATACCCGTAAACGGACGGGCAATAACTCTCCCCACGCGCGCGTTGCGGTTGAGAATATCCCTGGCGATTTCGCAATATTTGTAAAGCAATTCAACGGGAACGACTTCCTCGTGGGCGGCAATCTGAAAAACGCTGTCTGCCGAAGTATAAACAATAAGATCGCCCGTTTTTTCGTGTTCTTTGCCGTAATCAACTATTACCTGCGTTCCCGAATAAGGCTTGTTGCAAAGAATTCCGCGGCCTGTTTTTTCGGAAAATTCTTTGATTATTTTATCGGGAAAACCGTTCGGAAAAACGTCGAAAGTAGAATAGGATACGAGCCCCGCCATTTCCCAATGGCCGCTGGTAGTATCCTTTGCGCATGATTTTTCAGCTAAACGGCAGTACGCGCCGACGGGATTTTCCGTTCCGCCCGTAAAATCAATGCCGTCTATATTGAATAAACCGATTTTTTTAAGCGTTTCCGCTTTGAAATGCGGCGAATAATAGCACGCCCTGAGCGTATTGCTGCCCTCATCGCCGAAAAGGCAAGCGTCCGGCATTTCGCCTATTCCCAAACTGTCCATTACAAGAAGAAAAACCCTTTTCATATTATCTCCAAAGCCAATTTTATCATATTTACAAACGAATTCTGCCGCTCTGAAGCAGAGCAGCTTTCACCCGTGAACGGACAATCGGACACGGTGCATATACAAAGAGCGTTCTTGCCGCTTCTGGCCGCATTCATATACAGTGCGGCCGCTTCCATTTCCACTGCGAGAACGCCCATTTTACGCCACGCGGAAAGGCTGTTCGAATCGTCGTAGAACATATCGGACGAAAAGACGTTGCCCACGCGGCAGTCGATACCAAGTTTCACGGAAGCGTTAACCGCTTCCGCAAGCAATTTGTAAGACGCAACCGGCGCAAACGTTCCGGGAAGACCGTACTGTGCCGCGTAAGACGAATTGGTGCAAGCGCCCAAAGCGAGAATCACGTCGCCAATTTTTAGACCGTCGGCCACGGCGCCAGCCGAACCCACGCGTATTATATTCTCTACCCCGTAAAAATTAAAAAGTTCGTACGAGTATATACCAATCGAAGGCATACCCATCCCCGACGCCATTACCGAAACGCGCCTGCCGTGATATTCGCCCGTATATCCCTGAACGCCGCGGACGTCGTTCACGAGTTTTGCGTTTTCAAGAAAATTCTCAGCAATGAATTTTGACCTTAACGGATCGCCGGGCATAAGTACCGTTTTTGCAAAATCGTTCTTTCCCGCAGTGATGTGCGGGGTTGGTATATCTGACATAATTTATAATATAATCCTTTTATTTATAATTGATTTTTTAATTCCTTCGCAAGCGGTACAAGTGCACTTGCGCCAATACGTGAACAACCGAGTTCAATAAATTTTTCAGCCGCGGCAAACGTTCTTATGCCGCCGGCGGCCTTTATTTTAACGTTCTTACCGATATGTTTTGCGAAAAGAACGACGTCGGCTTCGGTGGCGCCCGCCTTTGAAAATCCGGTGGAAGTTTTGATATAATCCGCACCCGTTTCGGTAACGATATCGCACATGATTATTTTTTCGCTATCGGTAAGAAGACACGTTTCAACTATAATTTTAAGAATCATTCCCCCGCACGCTTTGCGGATTTCGGACAGTTCTTTTTTCACGTACGCGGTATTTCCCTCTTTAAGCATGCCTACGTTGATAACGGCGTCTATTTCTTTTGCGCCGTCCGCAATCGCTTTTTCAGTTTCATAAACTTTTACTTTCGTATCGTTGTAACCGTTAGGAAAACCTATAACGGTACAAATATTTACACGATCGCCCGCATAACCGTAGGCGGCGCTTACGAACGACGGCGGAATACATACCGAAGCGGTATTAAACTCGTACGCTTCGTCGCAAACGCGCAGAACGTCCCGCAAAGTTGCCGAAGGCGAAAGCAAAGTATGGTCACAACGGGCAAGTATATCTTTTATTATCATGATAATTACCTAATTATTAACGGTTTTTATGCTGTTTTTGAATTTATCCGCGGCAGCGATCATTTCGTTTGCATGAGCGGTTGCTGCGGCGCTAAAGTCGGTTCCGCCGACGAGTCTCGTTATTTCCTTTACTCTTTCTTCTTTTGAAAGATTTATGACGGTGGTAACGGTTTTACCGTTTTCTTCACGCTTTTCTATCAAAAGCGAATTATCCGCCATACACGCTATCTGCGGAAGGTGCGTTATGGCTATTATTTGTTTATCGAGCGCGATTTTCGCGAATTTTTGCGCCACTACGGACGCTATCATACCGCTTATGCCGGAATCAATCTCGTCAAAAATAAAAGTGGAAACGTCCTGCGCTTTAGCGGTTTGGGTATGAACGGCAAGCATAAAACGGCTTATTTCGCCACCGCTTATGATCTTTGCAAGGGGTTTAAGCGGTTCGCCGAGATTTGCCGAAAACATAAATTCAACTGAATCAACGCCGTTCGGCGTAAGATATTCCCCCAGATCTTCAAACGAAGGAAAATCGTTGAATTTGATTTCGAAACGGGCTTTGCCCATGCCGAGTTCTTTAAGTTCGTTTTCAACGTTTCGTGAAAACTCTTTGGCGGAGGCTTCACGAACGCGACGGAGAGAAACAAATTTTTCGTAAATACTTTGCTTTAACGAATTTTTTTCTTCCGTAAGTTTTCCGCCGAGTTTATCGAAATTTACGAGTCTGTCGTATTCTTCGCGCGCGTTTTCGAGGAAGGAGAGAATCTCCTTTATATCTTTGCCGTATTTTTTCTTTAATCTCTTTATGGTTTCAAGCCTTTCTTCCGTTTTTTCGGCCTCATCTTTATCAAAATCGAAAGAATCCAGGCTGTCCTTTATTCCGTCGGCAATATCTTCAAGTTCTATCGCCGCGCCGTCAAGCCGACTGCGGAGTTTTTCATATTCTTCGTCGATCCGTGAAATCTGCCCCACCGAATGAAGCGCGCTTCTTGCGGCGTCGACCGCGCCGTTATCGTCAGATAAAACGGCGTAAGCCGCGCCGAGAGCGTTAAGTATTTTTTCCGCATTGACCATGCGTTGTCTGATCTTTATAACTTCTTCTTCCTCTCCTACGTAAAGCGAGGCGCTTTCTATCTCGGATATCTGAAATCTGAGTATATCCTGTCGTATAGCCCTTTCGCTTTCGTTTCCGCCAAGGGATCGTATCTTCGCGTTCACGTCGTTATACTCTGCAATCAAAGGAATCAAACTTTCCTTTAACGGCGAAAGTTTATCATTAAAACAGTTATCAAGCGCATCAAGTTGTTCCTCCTCTTTCAAAAGGGAAAAATGCTCGCTTTGCCCGTGCACGTCAACGAGGCGCGAAGTAACCGTTTTAAGCATATTCGCCGTTACGCTCAAGCCGTTTACCTTTATACTCCCGCGGCCGTCGGTATTGTATTTACGGGAAATTATAAGCGTATCGTCGTCGATATCCATTTCGGCAAGAACGGCGTGAACGGGATGATTTTCGTTAAGTAAAAAAGTAACGGAAGCCGAACATTCGTCGGTTCCGTACCTTATCATAGATCTGTCCGCCTTTGCGCCGAGAACGAAATTTATCGAATCCAAAATAACGGATTTACCGGAACCTGTTTCACCCGACAGAATATTAACGCCTTTAGTGAAGTCAATCTCGGCATAATCGACGAGGGCGATGTTTTTCAATTCAAATTTAGAAAGCATTTTAACCGTTTTACAGCTGTGCTTTTAATTTCTGTTCCACCACGAGGGCATCGTCGTTGCTTTTGGTTACGATAATTATGGTATCGTCTCCGCCGACGCAACCCACTATTTCGGGGATTCTCATTTTATCTATAGCGGTTCCCGCGGAAAGACCGTTGCCCATAAGCGTTCTTACCACGACGATATTCTGCGCGGACGTTACGGAAGTAACCGAAACTTTGAACATATTGAACATTTTATGTATATCTTTCTGCTCGTTCTGCTGAATTACCGAATATTTGTATTTTTTTTGCTTGCCGGCAACTTTTATAACGTTAAGTTCCTTAATATCCCTCGATACGGTGGCCTGAGTAACGTTAAAATTACACTCGTTAAGTTTTTTTGCAAGTTCTTCCTGAGTGTCTATCTCATACGTATTTATGATTTCAATAAGTTTTTCCTGTCTTACGTTTTTTTCCATCTCATTTCTCCTTACCGATACCCCAGGAAGACAATTTCCTGAAAAGCGTTTCGTAAAAACTTCTTTCTCCCTTTATAAATTTTACGCGTAAATCGGATTTTTTAACGGAAACGCTGTTTCCGTACGGTAATTCGGCACAGAATTTTCCGTCGCAAAAAACACCGCCGGATACGTCTCCCGACAGGGATACGGTGGCAACGGCCTCGTCGGAAAAAACGATCGGCTTGCAGGATAGCGTATGCGCGCATACCGGCGTTGCGATGAAAGCTTTGAGCGAAGGAACCATTACCGCCCCGCCCGCCGAAAGAGAATAAGCCGTGGAGCCCGTGGGCGTGGCGATTATCAATCCGTCGGCCCGGAACCCTTCGGCATACACGCCGTCGATAGAAAGCGAGAGTGAAAGAGTACAGCCGAGCCCCTCTTCGGAATCGATTCTCTGAACGAGTATCTCGTTCAGAGCATAATAAGTTTTTCCGTTATCTTCAAAGCAAAGAAGCGGCCTCTCTTCCGTTTCGAAAACACCGTTTTTAATAAAATCGGCGCAACGCACGATCTCGTCCTTCTCAAAACACGATAAAAAACCTACGTCGCCCGCATTTACGGAGAGAACGGGCGTATCCGTTCGGGCGGCCCGCAACGCAACGTCGAGCACGGTACCGTCTCCCCCGATAACGACTATAAGATCCGGATTTTCGGTAAAATTCCTTTCGAGCTTTACGGCGCGTACGTTTCTTTCAAGCAACAAATCGGCAAGTCTGTCGGCCAGAATTTCCGCGGAAGCTTTGCGGACGTTAGCATAAATGCCTACCAAGAGCGATCCCCCCTTTTTACGCTACCGTAATTATACAACAAAAATTATTTTTATGCAATAGTTTTTGGAATATTTATTCAATTATTTAAGATTTTATACAAATATCGCGTAATAATTTTTCGTTTACGATTTCCTGCGCGCCTTTGTTCAAATAGAGCAGAAATTCCTTATTTTTGCCTATAATTTCAGGAGCAACATCGAAGCCGCAGGCAGAAAGTCCGAGCGATTTGGCATAATTAAACACGTTGGAACAGGCGGTGTAACGGGCGTTTGCATCGGTTACTATACCGTTTTTGGATAAAAAACGTTTACCGCATTCAAATTGCGGTTTTATAAGAACTACGGCTTCGCCGCCCTCTTTAAGGCAAGCGGATATTCCGCCTAAAATATAAGTGAGAGATATAAAACTTACGTCCGAAACTACGGCATCCACCGCGCCGCCGAACACCGAAGGAGACAGATACCTCGCGTTGAAATTTTCTATCGGAACTACGCGCGAATCGCATTTAAGCGACGGATGAAGCAGACTTTCGCCTACGTCAACCGCAAAAACTTTTTCTGCGCCGTGAAAAAGAAGGCACTGCGTAAAACCGCCCGTAGACGCGCCAACGTCGGCAACGACCTTTCCTTTCACGGAAAAATTAAAAACTTCGAACGCGCGCTCCAACTTATACGCCCCGACCGAAACGTATCTGCCGGCGTTTTCGGCGTAAGTTATCTCGTCGCGAGCGGAAACGTCAAACGAAGGTTTTACGTTTTTTCCGTTGACGAAAACTTCCCCGCGCTCGACCGCCTCCCTCGCTTTGTTCCTTGATTCAAAGCGTTTGATCTCAACGAGATAACTGTCGATTCTCATATTTCAGCACACCCTGTCTTTCAGCATCCGCAAGAATCGGAGCAGAAAATCCCCGTTCTTTTTGCGAGATAATATATTGCGGCACGTTTCGTAAAGTTCGGCGACGCGTTCTTTGGCCCGCTCAAGCCCGTAGAGACCGACGTAGGTCAATTTATCGGCGGCGGCATCCTTTCCGACGCTCTTCCCGAGAACGGACAAACTGCTTTCAACGTCGAGAATATCGTCGACAACCTGAAACTGAATGCCTATAGCCATACCGATTTCCTCTGCTAAAGACGTATCTTCCCCCGCGAGAAGACATGGAATAACGAACGGAACCGTAAGCAGTTTAGCCGTTTTGTTTTTTTCGATAAAATAAAGGATTTCTTCGTTTTTCATTACGGAATTTCCGGAGAGTACGTCGGCGGATTGCCCCGCTATCATCCCCTCGAAACCGGCGTAATCGGCAAGGATTTTAGCGCACAGGCAAGTAACTTTATCGGGATGCAGAACGCACTCGCCGGCCGCTACGGAAAAGGCGAGATTCAAAAGCGCGTCGCCAGCCAAAACGGCTACGGCCTCGCCGAAAACTTTATGGTTCGTAAGTTTTCCGCGGCGGTAATCGTCGTTATCCATAGCGGGTAGATCGTCGTGAATCAGCGAGTACGTGTGAATACATTCAAGAGCAAACGCAAACGGCATTACCCTTTCGGATTCAACCCCGTAAAAATCGGAAGCGGCAAGCATAAGTATGGGTCTTATACGCTTCCCCCCCGCGAAAAAACTGTATTTCATTGCCTCGAAAAGAGTATTTTCGGTATTGAATTTTCCGGAAAAATAAGCGCGGGCGTAACTTTCGAACCGATCGGCGTACTCCCCGCGCTTTACATTGAATTCACTTGATTCCATTTTGCATTTTATACGCCTTAAGCGTGTTTTTCATAAGCATCGTTATGGTCATCGGACCTACACCGCCCGGCACGGGCGTTATGGCGTATGCTTTTTCCGAAACGGAAGCGAAGTCTACGTCGCCAACCACTTTTCCGTCGATCCTGTTAATGCCTACGTCTATAACGGTAACTCCGTCCTTTACCATATCGGCGGTTATAAACCCGGGTTTGCCCGTTGCCACGACGAGAATATCAGCCTGCCGCGTAATTTCTGCAAGGTTACGCGTTTTACTATGGCACAAGGTAACCGTGGCGTTCTCTTTCAGAAGCAGCGCCGCCGCCGGCTTGCCTACGATATTGCTTCTGCCTACCACCACCGCGTGTTTGCCCGCAATTTCCACCCCGGCGAATTTTATCAGTTCCACCACACCGCTCGGAGTACAGGCGAACAACCCTTCTTTGCCGAGAAACATATTCCCCGCATTCTGCGCGGTAAAACCGTCAACGTCCTTTTCGGCGGGGATAAGCGACATCACCTTTTCGGCGTCGAGATGGGCGGGAAGCGGAAGCTGAACGAGTATTCCGTGAACGCCGCGGTTTGCGGCAAGTTCTTTCACAACGTTCTCCGTTTCACTTTGCGTAACCGAGCCCGGAAGATATTCGGAAACGGTTAAAATTCCTATTTCCGCAGCGGCTTTTTCTTTGTTTCTTACGTATATGGCAGACGCGGGATCATCCCCCGCCATTACCACCGCAAGACACGGCTTTTCGGTAAGCGTTGAAACTTCCTTTGCCGTTTCCGCGCGAATAATTGCGGAAAGCGCCTTACCGTCAATCAGTTTTGCACTCATCTTTTTTTCTCCGTACAACTTCCGCGAGAACGCCGTTCACAAAAGAAAGGCTGTTTTCGGTGGAATATTTTTTTACAAGCCTTACGG
>JAGCZN010000194.1 GCA_017959995.1 Clostridia bacterium | reverse complement strand
GCTCAGCCTGAAATACAGGAAGAGAAGGATACCGACGAGCAAGCTCAGGAACATAATAATAATATTGTGCCAGATACTGATACTAACGATATGCGCGTTCATACTGGCGCGGCCTTCGCGTATACTCAAACAGGCAGCCGAGTACGACGAAATAATAGCGGTAATAGATTCATCCGCAAGCATGCGGGCGGAGAACGGCAACGGCGAAACGCGTTACGTAAGAGCGATAAACCTTGCGAGAGAAAGAGCGAAGGACGTTTTCAATAAAAGGGGGCTCGTTTCGGTAATAGTGGCGGATAACGAACCCGAATACGTTGCGGAAAGATATTCGTTCGAGCAGGAAAACGACCTGAATTATCTTCTGGACGGAATGATAAACGGAGAAAGGCCCTGTTCTTACGGAGTTTCCGATATGGAAGCCGCTATGGTAAGATGCGAGGACGTTCTCTCGGACAATCCGTCGGCGAAAGTGGTAGTGTTTACGGATACCGATTACGTAAATCCCCCGAAAGGCGTGGAGATAGTTCCCGTTTACGAAAAGGGAGAGGAATGGAACGTTGCCATTCTCGGAGCGTACGCGGAAATAGACGAAAACTATTATAATTTCGTGGTGGAAATAGCAAGTTACGGAAGAGCTTACGAGGCGAATTTGTACCTTAACGTAGAGCACGTGAACGCCTTGGACGACGAGGACGTTTCGTTGCCCGATCTTTATCCTAACCGCTACGAAGCTTACGTTTACTGCCCCGACGGCATAACGCAGAAAGTTGTTTTCAGGCACGTTTACAGTATTCTTAAGTACGATGAGGAAAACGAGGACGTTACCGTTGTGGAACAGGCCGACTTTTACGACGAAATGATTTCTTCGTATCAGACCGTGCACGTTTGGATAGACGAATACGAAGATTCCATAAACGAAACCGATAACAGTTTTTATATTTACGGCGGGCAGAGGCCTTCTATAAAGGTACAATACGTAAGCAGTAACGCAAACCCGTTCACGCGCGGCGCGCTGTATAATCTTAAAACTTATTATAACAGAATAGGCAGATGGAATCTGCAGATAAAAGAAGTAAAGAGGGGCGAGGACTTTTCAACTTCGGATTACGATTTTTACGTTTTTGAAAACGTTATGCCCGAAAGACTTCCGACCGACGGCGCGGTATTCCTTATCGATCCGTCGAGCACGCCGTACAATCTCGGCGCAAGAATTGAGGAAATACCTTACGCCTACGGAAATACCGAACATCCCGAAATCAAGGCTTTGCTTGAAGGGAACGACTTCAACCACCCGATAATGAAAGGCATAAATCTTTATTTCGGCGACGAGCGCGATCCGATAGGGATTTCGGTATACAGAAAAATTTCGGGTTACGATACTGCCGTTTATAAGGAACTTATCACTTGTCCCAGCGGGGAGCCGGCGCTTCTGGTTAAGGACGAGGGAAGTTCAAAAGTGGTGATCATGGCGTTCAGCGTACACTTTTCAAACATATCGGTGTACGAGGCGTATCCCCGGCTTTTCCTCAATACGTTCAATTACTTTTTCCCGCCTACGGTGGAAAAGAGTTCTTACGAGATAGGCGATACGATTTCGGTATATTCGCGCGGGGAAAGTCTTGAAATATCCGCGAGTACGAATTCGGAAGAGCCCATACCGCCGATAACGGAGTTCCCGTATAACATAACGTTTTACGAGCCGGGCACTTATACGTTTTCGCAAACCACGTATTTCGGCGACGACGTTTCCGAAAACGTGTTCGTGAATATGCCCGCCTACGAAAGTAATATTTGGATTGCGGAAGACGGACTTACCACGCCTTACATAGAAGTGAATTACGGCGATTTTTTCAAAGATCTGCTTTTGTACTTTGCGATCGGGTGGGTTGCGCTTATGTTCATTGAACGTTTGCTGCACCTGACCGAGGGCGTATAGGGAGGAAGAATTATGACTACGGGAATACATTATTTATATCCTTGGGTACTTCTTCTCTTTATACCCGCCCTCGCTTTGGCGTTCATTCCGTATTTCAGGCTTTCGCCCAAATACAGAAGAACCAGAAACCGTATTTCTTCGCTGGTGTTTTTCCTCGTCGTTACGTTTCTTGCGATAAACACCCTTGCGGGGATAGTTTTCAATTATAAAGTGCCGAACAAAGAGAATGAAATAATACTTTTGGTAGACGTTTCCGATACGCAGAAGCAAGCCGCCGAACAGCGGGATAATTTTGTGGAAACCGTTCTTCGCGAAGGCAGATACGATAATTACAAGGTGGGCGTGGTAACTTTCGGTTACGGGCAGAAATACGCCGTTCCTTTGACTGACGACGTTTCCGGCATATACGACAGGTATATCGACTCGCTGTCCGATCCGCCCGATACAACCGCTACGGATATAGCTTCGGCGATAACGTACGCGAAAACGCTGTTCAACTATCCCGAAACGGGTAAAATAGTGCTTATTACCGACGGAAAAGAAACCGACGGAAAAGCCGCTTCGGTGGCGCGTTCCGTTTCTGCCGCCGGAATAAGGATAGACGTGGCGAACATTCCTTCCGAATACGAGGGAATGGACGTTCAGATAACGGACGTAAGCCTGCCGAACTACCACGTAAACGTCGGGGACGAGTGCATTTTCGGAATAACCGTTCACAGCCGCGGCGAAGGCTACCACGCAAACGTGGTGATGACCGATAACGACAGTGAAAACCCGGATAACAAGTCGATACTTGAAGATAAGGTTCTAATTGCCGGCGCGCAGGAATTTTCGCTTTCTTACGTTTTCAAAGAGGAAGGATCCCACAAGCTCGTTTTCAGCGTGGAACTTTTCGACGTGGAAAACGAGGCGCTTAAAGAGAACAACACGTACACCGTTTTCATGTCTATCGAAAAGTACAATAAAGTGCTTATTCTCGAGAGAGAGGACGACAGTTCGGCCGACCTTTCGGATATTCTTACCGAAGACGACGCCTTTGAAGTGGAAATAAAGAACTTTTTCGAGTCGGACGAAATTCCCGATACGGTAAAACAACTGCGCGAATACGACCAGATAATTCTGAACAACGTTTCGGTTGCCGATATGAACGAAAAATGGGGCGACGAAAAGAGTTACGAGTTTCAGCAGGCGCTTTACCGCTACGTTTACGATTACGGCGGATCCCTGTTTACCGTAGGCGGCGATAACGACGACGGCGACGCCAACTTCTACGACAGAAGAACGCTTTCCGGCACGCCTCTGCAACAGATGCTTCCCGTTCAGGCGGTCGATTACACTCCGCCGCTCGGCGTGGTTATAATTATCGACCGTTCGGGCTCGATGGATGAAACGCTTGCGGTAGGAACCACCAGAGAAAACCGTTTGTGGTGGGCAAGGGCAGGCGCTACTTCGTGCCTCAATTCCACGGAATCGAGGGATTTTATAGGAATAATGACGCTTGACAGCGAAAACGAAGTTATTCTTCCGCTTACGCCCCAAACGCAAAGGGATAAGATCACTACGGCAATAGAGAGTATAGATCAGGCGAACGGCGGCACCGTGGCGACCAACGCGCTTAACGCGGCGAGGATACAACTGCTTGCCGAGGACAGAATAGAAAAAAGGCATATAATTATAGTAAGCGACGGCGAATTTGCCGATAACGAAGCCGCGTGGGAAGCCGCCGCCATAAATTACAGGAGCGGCATAACTCTGTCTATAGTGAAAATAGGCGGATCTACGTCGGGCGGAACGCTTTCTTTGAAACTTGCCGCCGCGGGCAACGGCTGGGAAGACCTTGAAGCGCTTAAAGACGATCCCGATCTTTCGGCGTATTCCAAACACGTTTACGAGGACGACAATAAAATTATATATCACATGCGCGAAGACCTTAACGTTCCCGAAATCAAGGACGTTATTTACGAAGATTTCAAGCCGTTTATTTTCTCGCCTTCGTCAAATCTCGTTCAGGGTATAGGGGAAGTGGATCCGAGTACGCTTTCAATGGTTATACCCGTTGAACTCGGCGGCTTTTACGGAACGAAAGTGAGGGATGAAAGCGAACTTATCCTTACCGGAAAATACGCCGTACCCGTGTACGCCCAATGGAAGTTCGGCAAGGGCATGGTGGGCAGTTTCATGTGCGATTTGGGTGGCAAATGGGGCTCCGATTTCTCGGCGGATCCGAGCGGGCAGGCGTTTATCAAAAACGCGGTAGGAAACCTTATGCCTACCGAAGATATACGCGAAAAAGGCATCGTTCTGGATCTGAGACAGGAAAACTATACGAATCAGCTGAACGTTTACACCGAGTTGAAGAACGGCGAAAAACTTACGGGTAAGATAACGGACGTTTCCGACGGGGAAGAGAGGGAAAAAGCGCTGGTCACGCCGGAAGGGACGGATCTGTCGGAAGGATTTTACGTGGTAAGCGGTTTTTCGGAGGAAAACTCTTATTCCCGAAGCGTTTTCGTGGTGAAAAAGAGCGGCGTTTACCGTATAGAAGTAACCAAAACGGACGCCGACGGCAACGAGATAGAAACCGTGAGAAAATACAAAACCTTCTCCTATTCCGCAGAGTACGACGTTTTCTCCGAAACGGAAGAGAACGAGGTGAACGCGTTTCTTTCGCTCGTTGCGGCAAGGGGCAACGGTTCGCTTATAAACGACCTTGAAGATCCCGAAGAGATATTCAAGGACTTCGTTACGGAATTACATAAAACGTACGATCCGCGTAAACTGTTTGCAATTCTCTCTATAATCCTTTTCCTTCTCGATATTATCGTGCGGAAGTTCAAGTTCAAGTGGCCGCACGAGATTATAAGACAGATGCGGGAAAAGAGAAACGGAAGAGCGTAATAATTTCAGGAAAGAGTATCTTAACGCTCGTTAAGGAATTTAGATATGAAAAAATTCGTTAAAATTTTATTATTCGGTTTTATAACGGTTTTATTGCTCGCCGCGTTCGCCGCCTGTAAAAAAAACGTATTGCCTTCGCCTTCGGGCATAAGCCTTGACGAAGACAATAATTTAACGTGGGAACTGGTTGAAAACGCGCGCAGTTATAAAATTGAAATAACGAACGTGGAAACGGAAAAAACTTCCGAAAAAAGCACTAATAAAGCGAAGTATTCCCTTGATAATCTGCCCGAAGGCAGTTACGAAATAAGACTTATGGCGGTAAGCGGCTTAAAGGATATGTCTAATTCGGAATGGTCAAGGGTGATCGAATTTCACAGGGGGTACAAAACGGGCTGTCTTTATAAACTTATAAAGAACAACACCGAATACCAGATAGAAAAAGCGGGCCAGGCGCAGGGCAAGGTAATAATTGAAGAAAAATACAGGGGCAAACCCGTAACGAGTATTGCCAAACTTGCGTTCAGAAGCTGTTCGAGGATAGAGGAGATAATAATCGGCTCCAACGTTACGGAAATAGGCGAAAACGCGTTTATGAACTGCAAAAAACTTAAAGCGGTTACTATACCCGAAAGCGTTGAGAGAATAGGTAAGGGCGCGTTTCAGTCGTGTTCTTCGCTGGAAAAAGCGGAAATTCCTTACGGCGTGACCGAAATACTCGATTCCACTTTCGCCTACTGCAAGGCGATGACGGAAGTGAAACTTACCAATAATATCTCGGTGATCGAGCAGGCGGCGTTTTCCGATTGCGTTTCGCTGGAGGAAATAACCGTGCCCGAAAAGGTGAAGGAACTTGGAGAATACGCTTTTTCCAACTGCGGACTTACTACCGTAACTCTTAACGAAAATTTACAAACCATAGGCAATTACGCGTTCTATAAATGCGTAAATCTTACCGATATAGTTTTCTCTTCCGCCGGCAATCTTAAAACGATAGGCGAAAGCGCTTTTGCAAACTGCATCGCCGTTGAAGAACTGAACCTTCCCGAAGGCGTGGAAGACATAGGTAAAAACAGCTTTTTCGCGTGTGAAAAACTATCGTCCGTAACGTTGCCGGCTTCGCTTAAACATTTCGGGCTTTACGCCTTTAACGACACCAAACTTTATTCCGACGTAATGCGCGCGGAAGACGCCGAATACGCCTATCTGTACGTAGGTAACTGGCTTGCGGCGATTTCGGGCAAATTGAGAAGGGAAATTACCAACGTAACGGCTTATTCAAGGCGGAATTCCGTTCTCGCCGGCGCGGAATATCAGGAAATAGACGAAAACGTTTATTCGGTGAGTGCGGCGGCGTCAACGGGTATTTTGTTCACCGTGAAGGACGACGCCGTCGGCATTGCCGACGGTGTGTTCGTAAAAGCAGAGGAACTTAAAAAAGTTTCTCTTCCCGCTTCGGTAAAATATCTGGGCGAACGTTCGTTCTACGGGGCGAGTACGCTGTGGTCGTTCGAAGTTCCGGACAACGGATTGTTATCCATAGGCGATTACGCTTTTTATAACTGTTCAAAACTCGAAAGCCCGGTTCTCGGCAACAAACTTAAAACCATAGGCGCGTACGCTTTTTATAACTGTTCAAAACTCGATAACAGCACTACGGGCGCAAGTTTTCTGCCCGAAACGTTAGAGAGGATAGGAACTTACGCGTTCAAGAACACGAGACTGTGGACAAAGCCCGACGCCGAAACGAAAGTGGTTTACGCTGGCGACTGGGTAGTGGGTTACGGCGGCGGAAATCTTGCCACCGTATCGCTCAAATCCAACGTGCGCGGCATAGCCGATTACGCGTTCTATCAGGCTTACTCGCTTACGGGTATAACGGGCCTTGCAAACGTTACGCATCTTGGGAAAGGGGCGTTTTACGAATGCTTCAGCCTTTCACTGGTAACACTGAACAGAAGCCTTACGCGCATAGAAGATTACACGTTCTATGATTGCGCGTCGCTTACAATAGGCAACACCGATCTGTACGGCAATCCGATTCTTCCTTCCTCGCTCAGGTATATAGGCAGATCCGCGTTTTACGGCTGCAACAGTTTGAGAAGCGTGAATTTCAGAGGTACGCAGGTCAGCGAAATAGGGCCTTACGCGTTTTATTATTGCGGCGGGCTTACCGAAGTGCAGTTCAACGCGGATATTGAGGTTATAGGCGAAAAAGCGTTTTATAACGACGTAAGTCTCAGGGAAATCAATCTTCCCGATTCCGTTAAAACCGTTGGGGATAAGGCGTTTTATAAGTGCGTGAGCGTTGAAACGTTGCATATCGGCGCGGGCGTTGAGAAAATAGGTGATTACGCGTTCTGCGGACTTTCGGAAGTAAAGGAATTGGTGATTCCCGATTCCGTTAAAACCGTGGGCAATTACGCATTCTACAACTGTACGGGTGTTAAAGAACTTACTCTCGGCAACTCGATCAAAGAAATAGGTAACTATGCGTTTTACGGATTGGAGCGGCTTACTTATCTGCACATTCCCGAAAGCGTTGAAAGAATAGGTAATTACGCTTTCAAGGGGCTTAGCAGGATACGTTCGCTCATTCTTCCGGGAAGCGTTTCGGAAGTCGGCATGCACGCGTTTTACGGGGCTAAAAACGCCACTATATTCAGCGACGCGCCCGCGGAGCCTTCGGATTGGAACGTCCGCTGGAATTCTACTTTCCGTCCCGTGGTGTGGGGATGCGTTCTATCCGAAGATAAAACTTACGTAGTTTCGGTAGAGATAAACGACGGAACTTTAACCAACACTTACACGTTCTACGACGAGAAAGTAAACAACGTATTTTCGGGGCCGAGAAGATCGGGTTATACGTTCGCGGGATGGGCTACCGAACAGGGCGGCGCCGTAACGTATAAAGCGGAGGATATAGCGGACGCTGAAAAGGGAACTACGCTTTACTCCGTATGGGAGTACGGCGAAGAACCCGAGATAGAGGAACCGCCCGAGGATGAAGAAAATACGGACGGTCAGTCGGAAGAAACGGCAATACAGATAATACCCGCGGTTTGATTTCTTTCGTCAGGGAAAAAACGTTTGCAAAAATGCGTCGATAAGCATATTTAATGTTTAATTATACGGAAGGTTAGAAATGAAAAAAACGTTAAAGATCATAATGATAATAGTTCTTGCCGTAGCGGCGGTTGCATCCGCTTACGCGTGCAAGAAAAAATCGGTGGAAATCAGTTTTGAAACCAACGGAGGCAGCGCGATAGCCGCCGTAAAGGTGGAAAAGGAAACGGAATACGTTTTACCTACGGGCACGGTCAGAGAGGGATACGCGTTTGCCGGCTGGTACGATAACGCGGAGCTTTCG
>JAGCZN010000193.1 GCA_017959995.1 Clostridia bacterium | reverse complement strand
TTGCCGTTCTCGACGTCGGCTCATCGAAATTACATCTCATAGTCGGGGAAAGAGGGTTGAACAAAACCTTCATAATAAAAAGCTCGGCGGAAGCCGCCTATTCCGGTTTTTCGGAATCGGCTTTTTTAGAGCCGGACGAAGTTCCCAAACGTATACGCGCGCTGGTTGCGAAAACCGAAGCGGAATTGAGAACGGGGATAGACAGGATCTTCGTAGGCGTTCCCGGGGAGTTTATGATCTCGTATTGTAAGTTTTTCAGAATCTCGCTTACGAAGAAGAAAAAAATCAACGACGACGACGTTGCGAAACTCTACGACGCCGCGTTCAATCTCAATTCAAAGGAACTTAAACTTATAGCCCGTTCCGCTGTGAACTTCGTGCTGTCCGGCAACAGAAAGGTGTCTTCGCCAAAGGGCGCGGTATCGGATACGCTTGGCGGAATGCTGACTTTCTATCTGGGAAAGTCGGATTATATACAACTTCTCGACGGGGCGTTAAAGTCCGCGGGCATTGGAAACGTGGACTATTTCCCCGTAACCCTTGCCGAAATCCTGTATCTTTTCGAAAGTTACGAAAGGGATAACGGCGGAATACTCGTCGATATAGGTTATCTTACTTCCACCTTCTCCTATTTTTCGGGGGACGGAATACTCTACTCCAATTATTTCTCCGACGGCGGGGGATACGTAACGGCGCATCTTTACGAAAAATTCCGTTTGAGTTCTTTTTCTGCGGCGGAAAAACTTAAAAGGATGATAAATATAAGTTATAACCCCTACGACGACGCGCGCTACGAGTTTGACGACGGCGGCAAAACCGTTTCGGTGCCGGTATCGTCGGCCAACGCCGCGGTGAAAGAATGTCTTGACGGAATGTCCGAAAAAATCGCCGCGTTTATAAAAGAAGGCGTGCTCAATCATCACGGCAATACGGTAATATCACTCACGGGCGGCGGAATTTCGTACGTGAGGGGCGCCAAAGAATATCTCGCGGGAAGATTGAACGCAGTAGTGAAAACGGTTGCGCCTAAAATTCCCATGTTCAACAAACCGGTTAATTCCTCGGCGTTCAGTTTGTTTGACGTCGCACTGAAAAAGAATGCCTGAATTTTTTGGAGGTAAATATGTTCGATCGGTCGATCAGCACGGCAAAGATCCGCGTGGTAGGCGTAGGCGGCGCAGGCAGCAACGCCATAAACAGCATGATTGAATCCGGCGTAAACGCGGATTTTTACGCCGTCAATACGGACAGACAGTCCCTCGGCTTATCAATCGCCGAGAACAAAATACAGATAGGCGAAGAAGTAGCCCAAGGTCTCGGCGCGGGTTCGGATCCCGATCTCGGCAGGAGAGCCGCCGAAGAGAGTATCGGCGTCCTCGAAGAAATGTGCGAGGGGGTCAAACTTTTGTTTATTGCCGCCGGTATGGGCGGCGGAACGGGAACCGGCGCGGCTCCTGTAATTGCAAAAATAGCCAAAGAAAAAGGGTGTTTAACGGTAGCGGTAGTTACAAAACCTTTTGCGTTTGAAGGAAAAAAACGCCAGGAAAACGCCGAAATCGGGCTTGACGATCTTAAAAAATACGTCGATATGCTCATAGTCGTTCCGAACGCAAAACTCGTACAGACGCTTCCCGTAGATACCACCATGTTAAGCGCTTTCAAAATAGCCGACGATTATCTGAGAATGGGCGTCAGCGGTATAGTGGATCTCATAAACACGCCGTCGCTTATAAATCTCGATTTCGCGGATCTACGCACCATAATTCAAAATCAGGGTATAGCGCACATGGGCAGAGGCAGGGCCAAAGGTGAAGGCCGTATACTCGAAGCTATGCGTAAGGCGGTATCAAGTCCTCTTCTCGAAACGACGATAGAGGGCGCTCATCACGTTATAATCAACATAACGGGCGGCACCGATCTCACTTTGGGACAGGTTGACGAAGCCGCCGGCCTCGTGCGGAACGTGGTTGCGGATTCCGCCAATATAATTTTCGGAACCAACATAAATCCCGACCTTAACGGAGAGGTGGATATAACCATAATCGCAACGGGTTTCGGCGCAAACGAAGAAGCGGAAAGCGCGCAATCCGCCGCGGCAAAGGGCAACCCCAAACAGGCGCTCGATATGCTTATGGGCGTCAACGTAAAACAGGAAGAATTCGATCTTCCGCCGCAGAAAAATCCTGACCGGAACGGCAGGAGAGAAAGCGAAAACGACGAAGACGACGGAATGCCTTCGTTCGCGAAAAAATATCTCGGCGGCAACAGAAATTGAACGACTGCTGAAATATCCCGTATTTTTGAAGCGCGATACCTTTGCAAAGGGAAGAATGGAAATTGTGGAATTGCGGCTGGACGCCGGCAATAAGCTTTGCAATGTTTCG
>JAGCZN010000192.1 GCA_017959995.1 Clostridia bacterium | reverse complement strand
GTTTTTTTTGTCAAGTTCTTCTGGATCTTTAGGTGTGGGAAAAAAATCTTCGGGATATTGTTCTTTGTTTTTCTCAATGATCTCGCCATGGTAATGGTAAATTATAGATAAAAGATCCTGCCTCGAAATTTCGCCGTTTTCATAAACTTCATTCAAAGGATAAAATTCTCCTTCATACTTTCCGCACCCTGCGGGGATAAACAGCACGAGACACAGAATGCCCGCAAGAAACGTTGTTACAAGTTTTTTCATGTTATATTTTCCTTGATAATATTTTTTATTTTCCGTACCTGAATTCGACGGTTTCCGTATCGACTCTATCCATTACAACTATTACCCATTTCGTCATAGGCATAGAAGCGTTCGGCGGGGATCGTTTTACAGGTATATACATATATTTGATCGTTAGAACCCGGTCTTCTATGAAAACATCACGTATTTCATACGAACTTCCGGAAGCCGTGGTAAAACCGTGCATTAAAATCATGGACATTTCAAAATCCACTTCTTCGGGAAATTCCTTAAAGGTTTTATTAAACGCTTCTCTATCGGCTATCTTAACAGTTCTGGTTTCCGGATATTCGTCGTTACTTACGTATATTTCCTGAACGAACGACCACGATTTGCCGGTCAGATTTTCCTCGTAAAACTCATCGTTTAACCAGGCTTTGTTTTTGGTGGCGTTGCCGTACATAACCGCATTATACGGATATTTTTTACACCCCATAGGCAGAAACAGCGCGAGGCACAAAATACCCGAAAGAAACGTTGTTGCAAATTTTTTCATGTAATAGTCTCCGTGCGTATTTTTCTTATATATAGACTGTTTTATTTCAAAAAGTGTTACAAGTTCGGTTAAAGTATAAAATAAAAGTTGAAATCTGTCAACAAACGATTTATAACTTATACGTAAAGCGCCCGCGGAAAAAGTTTTTTTCGCGGGCGCGGACGTTTTCGTTTTTTATTTTTCTTCTTTTACTACGGACAGATACAACTCTTTAAGTTGTTTTTCGTCAACTTCGCCGGGGGCTTCGCTCATCACGTCGGCCGCCGTCTGAACCTTCGGGAAGGCTATAACGTCCTTAATGGAATCGGTTTTGGTTATAAGCATCGTAAGCCTGTCGAGTCCGAAAGCGAGTCCGCCGTGGGGCGGTGTGCCGTAATTGAAAGCGTTTACGAAAAAGCCGAATTTACGCTGAATGTCCTCATCGGTAAAGCCGAGCACGTTGAACATTTTCTTCTGTATTTCGCGGTTGAATATCCTTATGGAGCCGCCGCCCGCTTCCTGCCCGTTTATAACGAGGTCGTAAGCCTTTGCGCGCACCTTGCCGGGATCGGTATCGAGAAGGGGCAGGTCTTCGGTTTTAGGCGAAGTGAACGGGTGGTGCATGGCTACCCATCTATCCTCTTCCTCGCTCCATTCGAGCAGGGGGAATTCGGTTACCCAAAGTATATCGTAGCAGTTTTTGTCAATAAGGTCGTACTTATCCGCAAGGTAAAGACGCAAACCGCCCAGCGCGTTGAATACCACCGTGTTTTTATCCGCCGCAAAGAAGAGTACGTCGCCCTCGGCAAAATCGCATAAAGCCCCTATTTCCGCTATTTTCCCGGGTGTTAAGAACTTCATAAAAGAGGATTTCACCGCTTCTCCCGACGGGTGGCTTATCCAGGCCAACCCTTTGGCGCCGAGCGTTTTAACGTACTCGCCGAGCCCGTCGAGATCGCGCCTGGAAAGTTTTGAAGCAAAGCCTTTTGCGTTTATAACGCGCACCGATCCACCCGCCTCTATCGCGTTTCTGAACACTATGAAATCCATATCCTTAACGGCTTCGGTAACGTCTTTCAGTTCAAGGCCGAAGCGCGTATCGGGTTTATCCGAACCGAAGCGGTCCATCGCCTCGGCGTAAGGCAGCGTTCTGAAATGCCCGTCGCCGAGATCGAGCCCTATCGTGTCTTTGAATATCTTTTTAACAAGCCCCTCTACGGGGTACATAACGTCGGTTTCTTCTTCAACGAAACTCATTTCAAGGTCTATCTGCGTAAATTCCGGCTGGCGGTTTGCGCGGAGATCCTCGTCGCGGAAGCATTTGGTTATCTGATAATATCTGTCAAACCCCGCTATCATAAGCAGTTGCTTGTAAAGCTGCGGCGATTGCGGAAGAGCGTAAAAACACCCCTCGTGTACTCTTGACGGAACGAGATAATCTCTCGCTCCCTCGGGCGTGGATTTGCCGAGGAAGGGCGTTTCTATTTCCATAAATCCGTTTGCGTCCAGATATTCCCTCGTGGCCTTGGTTATGGCGTAACGCGTTATAAGGTTTTTTTGCAGGCGGCTACGGCGGAGATCGAGATAGCGGTATTTAAGGCGCAGCATCTCGTTCACGTTGGTATCGTCGGTTATTTCGAAGGGCGTGGTTTCCGCCTCGGAAAGAATTTTAAGTTCGTCGGCTATTATTTCCACGGCGCCCGTGGGGATTTTATTGGTTTTACTCTCCCTCTCACGCACTACGCCGCGCGCAGCTATAACGTACTCCATACGTAGGCTCTCGGCCTTTTCGAACGTTCCGTTGCGCTTGTCCTCGTCGAAAACTATCTGCACAAGCCCCGTTTTATCGCGAAGATCAACGAAAATAAGGCTGCCGAGGTTTCTTCTTCTCTGCACCCAGCCCATAACGGTAACTTCTCTGCCGGCGTCGCTTAAACGAAAACCGCCGCACGTATCCGTTCTTCTCAGATTGCCCATAAATTCTGCCATAATATTTCTCCCGAAAACGGATTTATCCGTTTCAATTTAATATATTATACTTTAACGAAAGTTTTGTCAATTAAAATACGGCGTTAAAGATCGCGGGGATCAACTAAAACCGCGCGCACGGGCGTTCCGTCCGCCCCATTTATTTTAAGGGGCAAGGCGGAAAGAAAATACTTTCCGTCCGCTACGTGGCGAAGGTCCAGCCCTTCGAGAATTACCGTTCCCGCCGAAAGAATGGTTTTGTGAACGCAAAGGTCTCCTACGGACTGCGCTTCCACCCCTATGAGATCAAGTTTGAGTTCCGACAATAAAACGGCCGATTCCCGTGTGATAAAGGCGGCTTTCAGTATTACGCGCGATATGCCCGAAGCGCGTATCTTCTCAACCGTTCCGGCGGTTATTTTGCCGTTCACGGTAATAACGGAACATTCGCCGAAACATTTTGCCGCATCGATTCCTGAAGCGGAAACTCCGTTTGAAAAAACGTGCAGAGGCGCGTCTATATGCGTTCCGTTGTGAACGCAGCAATTAAGGTCGGATACGTTATAACCGCCGTTTTCCGCCACCGCGGAGCGAGTGAGTACGGGCGCGGTATCGCCGGGATAAACTTCAGCCGACAACATTTCTTTCGTTATATCTATAATTTTCATATCAGATAAAATAATATAAATTCAAACCCGGTAAGCACCGCGAGAAAGCCGAAGTTTATCGCCGAAAACAAACCGAGGTAGAATCGCGTTCGATCAGGCTCCGCCTCACGGTATTTACCGAAGGTTATAAGGCTTGCGAGGCTTGCCACAAGCGTGCCCACACCGCCGATATTTACCGCCACGATAAGTTCGGCGTAACCGGAAACGAACCTTGAAAGCAGTACCGCCGTAGGCACGTTTGAAATGAACTGACAGGATAAAGTTGCAAAAATAAGCGTGTTTCGCGCGGTCAATTTTTCCAGAACGTTTTTTACCGCCTCTATCCGCGCAACGTTGCCGCTGATTATAAAGAAGGCGCAAAACGTTAAAAGCAGCGAATAGCTGACCTTTGCAAACGCTTTGTAATCGGCGATAAGTATCGCCGCGCTCACTCCCGCCAGGGCGAAATACCACGGGAACACCCTGAAAACCGCCAGCACGGATATTATAAACAAAGCGGAATAAATAACCGTTCTTACGGGGCGAAAAACGTAAGTTTGTTCGTCCGTAAGTTCAAGCGGCTCTCTCTTTACGAAAAGGCAACAGACTATTATCAGTACAAGCGACAGAATAAACGGCGGGAACATTATTTTCAAAAATTCGCCCGCGGATACCGCGTAGTACGAAAACAGGTATAAATTTTGCGGGTTGCCGAACGGGGTGAGCATTCCGCCGAGGTTTGCCGCCGCGTTCTGCATGATGAACGTAAACGCCGTATATCGCGTTTTACCGCTCTTTTTAAGACACAGCCAGCCGAGCGGCAGAAACGTGATCAGCGCCATATCGTTGGCGAGAATCATTGAGCCGACGTACGTTACGAATACTACGGCGATAATAAGCCGACGGGTGTTTTTCAATTTCAGAACGATTTTACGGGAAATAATTTCAAACGTTTTTATCCCCGAAAACGCGCCGACGACGAGAAGCGTAAGAAACAGGCAGGCGAGCGTTGCAAAATCGAAATATTTTAAGTACTCGCCGTCTATCGGAACGAATACGGCCGTTATCGCGGCTATAATCCATGCGATCAAAACCACGGCGTGGCTCTTCAGGAAGTGTGTAATAGTGCTCATTTTTAAGTAAAAGCGGCCTTTATCGCAGATTATCTACTATTTGGCGGATAGTTCGTACCCCTCTTTGGTGTCTTTTACGGCGTAGCCGAGCGCGGCGAGTTTATCGCGCAGTTCGTCGGATTTCGCCCAATCCCTGTTCTTGCGGGCGATAAGTCTTTCTTCGGCTATCGCTTTTACGTTTTCGGGAATAGCAAGTTCGCTCTTTTCCTCTTCATAATCGGAAAGCGACAGACCGAACACCCTGTCAAAATCACGCGCGAGCGCGTAAATATCGTTGGATAGCGGCTCTTTAAGCATCGTCCAAAGCGT
>JAGCZN010000018.1 GCA_017959995.1 Clostridia bacterium | reverse complement strand
GGACCTCCGATGCGAAGCCAAGTTAGCGACGAGGCGAGAACGCCCGAGCTAATAATATCGGCGTACGCGTCAAGTTTACTCAGTTGTTCGTTCTCCTCATGTCTTCGAGTTGGAGAGCTGGTTATTCGTTGAACATCGTATTAAGCGCGACGGCACGAGAGTGCCCTTCGATCGAAATAAAGTGCGTCAGGGCGTGGAAAGAGCCTGTTGGAAGAGACCGGTTCGAGAATCGCAAATCTCCGAACTCGTCGCCGAACTCGAAACGTCCCTCTCCACCCTTTCGGAATTCGAAAATCTTCCCGAAATACTTACCGTTATAAATAAAAGCGACAAAATAAACGATATAAGCGGCTATCCGAAAGACGCGGTGTTTATTTCCGCAAAGGAAAAAACCGGACTTGACGAACTGAAAAAAATCGTATCGACGAAACTTGCCGCTTCGTTTACGATTTTTAACGCCGAACTTAAATATTCCGAACTGTCATCGTTCAAAAAAATCGAAAAATTCGCGGACTCGGCGGAATACGTTTATCTTGACGATCGCATTACCGTTAAAGTATGCGTGAAAAACGCTTTCCTCGGGAAATTTTCGGGTTACCTGAAATAACGTAAGGTACAAATGCCGCGAACAAAAGTTTGCTTTTGGGTTTTGTTTATGTTATAATCTTCCCATGCAAAAGAAAAACGAAAAAATAACGGCAGTATACAACTATATAGAAAAATACGTTGAAGAAAACGGTTTTCCGCCTTCGGTAAGAGAAATATGCCGTTCTTGCGGCATAAAATCTACCGCTTCGGCGTACGATTATACGGCCGCTCTCGTAGAAGAAGGGCTTTTAACT
This sequence comes from Clostridia bacterium, assembly GCA_017959995.1. Lineage (GTDB taxonomy): Bacteria > Bacillota > Clostridia > Christensenellales > Borkfalkiaceae > RGIG3732. The sequence continues at coordinate 5,163 of JAGCZN010000018.1, read as the reverse complement.
AAAAAAGACGGAAAAAAAAGAGCAATAAACGTAAAGAAAAAGTGCTGTTATAAACCTACGCCCGTTATAGGCAGAATAACGGCCGGCAAACCGATTTTTGCCGTTGAGAATTTTGACGGATACTACCCTCTTCCCGGCGAATTCGGTGAGGATACGTTCATTCTCGACGTCGTCGGAACGAGCATGATCGGCGCGGGAATATACAACGGTGACAAAATAATAGTAAAAAGTCAGTCGGCTTGTGATAACGGCGATATCGTTGTGGCGCTTATCGAAGAAAGCGCAACGGTAAAAACTTTTTATAAAAAAGACGGGAAAATAATCCTTCACCCCGAAAATCCCGAAATGGAAGATATCGTTTTAAGCGACGTTGAAATACTCGGAAAAGTAGTAGGTCTTATAAGAAAATTTTAAAAAGAGCGCCGCTTACCGCAGCGCTCTTTTTTTACGCGTGAATTTATTTGTCGTCTTCTTCGTAATCGTCTTCCGTTTCTTCCTCGTCTTCATAGTCCGACGTATCCTCTTCTTCGTCCTCGTATTCGGTGTCGTCGTCATCTATTGAATATTCCGAAAAATCGGTATCGTCGTCTTCATCCGCGTCGTCTTCTTCGTAACCGTTTTCATCGTCGGCTTCGATAAGTTCAACTTCTTCGTCTTTCAAAAAATCGGGCACGGGTTCCTCGGAAAGATCGGATATTCCGGGATCTTCCGCCGCGGCGATTTCCTCGCTTACGCTTTTTGGAACGAACTGGCGTTGCGGCGGCATAACGTCTTCCGCGCCGTCGTCAACGTAAACGTCTTTACGGTAAAGATAGTTGTCGTCGTAACCGGTGTTAAGCAGTTTTACGTGTTCGAGAAGTTCGTCGTAATCGGGCAGATCTTCAAGCGAAGAAATGCGGAAACGTTTCAGAAATTTATCGGTAGTGCCGAAAAGCATCGGATGCCCCACCGCGTCCTTTCTGCCCACTACCTGTATAAGTTCAAGGCGCAGAAGGTTCTGTATGGCGTATTCGCTGTTTCCCCTCAGTTCTTCGAGATCCATCCTCGTAACGGGCTGTTTATAGGCTATTATGGCAATCGTTTCAAGCATACTTCTTGAAAGTTCTCTTTCCCTGATAGGGTTCAGAACGCTCGAAACGGCCTCTCCGTAATCCGGGTTTGAGCCGAATTGAAGTTTATCGTTGAAAAAAAGAAGATGCAAGCCGCAATCACCGCAATATTTCTGTTGAAGTTCAAGCACGGCAAGTTTAACTTCGTTTTTGGATATTTCAAGTTTTTCCGCTATATCGTCGATTGAAACCTCTTTTCCGGAAACGTACAGTAAGGATTCAATTATATTCGTCAATTTCTCCAAGTTCTTCACTCCTGTCTTCTCTTAAAAATATTTTTATTTCGGAATAAATTCCGTCCTGCTCCACTCTCAGATATTGCAGTTTAAGCAGTTCAAGAAGGGCTTGAAAAGTGGTAATTACTTCCGTGGTATTCGTGTCTTCCCCGAAAAGATCGGTGAATTCGCATTCCTGCATTTCAAGAAGGGTATGTCTTATGTGGTTTATTTTGCCAGCAACGGTATATATCTCGCGCGGGATCGCTTTTGAATCCTTCTTTTTTGCGGCGTCCGTTCCGAGTTTCGCAAGAAGCCCGCTGAAAGCTTTTACCAAACCGTCAATCGTAAAATCGGTATATACAACTTTCACTTCCGAAGCGCTCGGTTCGGGTTCCTTGAAAAATATTTCGGTGGTCTCCTGTTCTTTAAGTTTCTGGCTGGCTTCTTTGTAAAGTTTGTATTCCTCAACTTTTCTGAAAAATTCTTCCTGCGGATCGATAAACTCGTCCATATCGTCAATATATAGCTCTTCTTCTTTGGGCAAAAGAGATTTTGATTTCAGTTCTACCAGCGTTGCCGCCATATTGAGATATTCCGAGGCTTTTTCCATATCGAGGTTTTCGGCCCTGTTTATGTAATCGAGATATTGTTCCGTAACTTTTGAAACGAAAATTTCCCTTATTGAAATCTGCGCCTCTTTTACGAGATAAAGAAGAAGATCGAGCGGACCTTCGAAATTATCCAGGCTCGTTGTATAATCTACGGTCGATTCAAAATTAACGTTATTAAGTTCCATCAGAAAAACAGCCCCCAGAAACCTGTAAATAATTTCAATACGAATTTGCTTACCGTTCCCAGTACCAAGCCGAGAATATCAAGATAACCCATAAATGGAATGTAACTTTCGGTATAGTCGCAAATCACGCTCCAAACGATAAGAGCAAGCAGTACGTAATGTCCGTATTTTTTCAGAAAATCAAATACTTTTCCTTTTCTTTTTAAGGCGGCGTCCAGCGCCCTGAACCCGTCGAGCGGGTATACGGGTATGAGATTGAAAACGATAAGGTTTACGTTTATTATCACCCCGTAAAGCAAAACGAAGTACAACAGCGAAAGAAGCAAATACGCCGTGGCGGTAACGTAACCGTTGTTATACAACGTAAGCGCCGCCGAATAGAAATACATATAAAACGTTTCCTTTTCGGCGTCCGCGAAGATTCCGGCGATATTAAGTTGCGTAAACGTTACGCGGCTGAACACGGTAAGAAGCAATGAAAATACAATTGCCATGATAAGGTTTGCCGTAACGCCCGCTATCGCCACAAGGAAATAGTCCCTGCGCGGATTTCTGAAGTTGTAAGGATTTACCGGAACGGGTTTCGCCCAGCCGAAATGCGCTACTACCAGCATTACCAGTCCGATTATATCGAAATGTTTTAATGGGTTTATCGTATATCTGCCCTCTGCTTTCGGCGTGGGATCTCCCGCTTTAACGGCCACGAAAGCATGCGCGAATTCGTGTACCGGAAGTACTAGCAGAATAACCAAAAACGAGGCGACGTAGCCTAAAACTCTGTTCATTTCACCGTTCCGTTCCGTATTGTAAAAATATTATACAATATTTTTAATATATTTGCAATAAAAAAAGCACTTCAATACGCATTGAAATGCTTAATTTTATTTTTACCGGCGCGAAACGTATTCATACCGTCCAGTTCTGCATTATATCGGTCACGTACCCGAATTACGGTTTGCGATCCACGTCTTTATAGGCAAGACATTTTACGCGCGCCGTTTCGATATTGTCCTTGTAAACTATAAGTTCGCCAACCGCGTCGCCCCTTTTTACCGGCGCTTTGATTTCGCCCGACGGCTCGAAGTCTATTCTGAAATTACCGTCGTCGTTTTTCTTTGCGAACGAGTAGTGGTCTTTTTCCGCACTAAGTTCAACCGTCTTTTCTTTTCCCCCGCTCACCTCCGCTTTTACTTTAAGCGGAACGGAAGAATCTATTATCATCTTATTAACGAAGTTCGCAAAGCCGTAATTGAACATATCCGACGCTTCACGAAAACGGGTTTTGCTGTCCGGCGCGCATATTATTACCGCTATAAGCCTCATTCCGCCGCGTATTGCCGTAGCCGTAAGGCAATGTCCCGCCTCGGAAGTATAGCCGGTTTTTCCGCCGTCGCATCCGGCGTAGAACCTTACGAGTTTATTCGTATTGGTAAGTTCCGTAACGCGCCCTTTCGGGTGATTTAATTCATCCGTCCAGATTTTTGAGAATTCAAAATATTTTTCGTGTTTTATAAGTTCCGCAAACATTTTCGCAACGTCTTTCGCGCTCGAATACTGCGTTGGTTTAGGCAATCCCGTGCAGTTTGAAAAAAGCGTGTTGTTCATGCCGAGTTCTCGCGCCTTTGCGTTCATTTTTTCAACGAACTCGCTTTCGCTTCCGCTTATCTTTTCGGCAAAAACCATACATGCATCGTTCGCCGAAGCCACCACTATGCTTTTAATAAGATCCGAAACTATATACTCTGCGTTCGCTTCGAGAAAAGCCTGACTCCCACCCATTCCGGCCGCTTTTTCGCTTACCGAAAGAGTTTCGTTAAAAGAAATCCGACCTGCGTCCGCCTCTTCGAAAACGATCAGAAGCGTCATTATTTTACACATACTCGCAATCGGGAATCTCGCGTTTTCGTTGCGGGCGGCAAGCACCGTTCCGCTGTGGTAATCCATAAGAAATTCCGCCTTAGGCGCCGATAAACTTTTTTCTGCGTAAACGGTTGTGCCCGCGTAATTAGCGGTCAGACATACGAATATTACCGATATAAACAATACGGAAAATAATTTTTTCATAATACCCTCTTTACCCGTTATTTTCCGCATATATCGGTTAAATATACGTCAGAAGTAAAAATTGAGAGGTCTTATAAGAAGCGATAAAACCAAAGTTTCGAAAATTGCTCCCGAAAGGCTTATTGCGTAAAATAAAGCGCAGAATAAAAGGCAGTTTGTTATATATTTTTTTCCTACGCAACGTTTTTTTATCAACGGCGTTGCCACCGCGCACACTATCAACGAAACACTCGTTATAACGTTTTGCGGCAATATCAAAAAGCACGCGGTAAGCATTCCCGTCATACCGAATTGGGAAAGGAAAATTCTTACCGTTAAGGATAAAATAAAACCTCTGTAAGCCATTATTATAAGGCTTATCGGGAAAAGCGCCGGAATGAGGCTTAAAGCAAAAATAACCGCAAAATAACCGAGATTTACCGCCGTTCTTTCAATAAGAATATTTATCGGCGACGATTCCGCGTACATTGTCGCGTAATGGTAATTTTGTGCGTTTCCGGCGTAATAATCGTATATGAACGGCGTGGGATCGGTAACCGCGCCCACTATTATTCCCACGGCGAGAACGAAAAGCGCAAGTAAGATAAAAACGAGTCTTTTATCGAACGTTTCTTTCAAAAGCTCTTTCAGATCCCTGGTTTTTTCCGAAAAAAATTTGCTCATATTTCAATATATGAGCAACCGCGCAGGTTTATTCTTTCAACATTTTATCTATGGATATACCGAAGCCCCTCGTCGGATCGTTCAGAAAAACGTGGGTTATCGCGCCTACTATCTTCCCGTTCTGAACGATGGGACTTCCGCTCATTCCCTGAAGTATCCCTCCCGTTTTTTCAATAAGCTTATCGTCCGTTATTTTAACAACTAAATCTTTGTTCTCGGTTGCGGATCTGTCCGCTTTTACGATGGATATATCGTATTCTTTAGGCGTTGTTCCCTCTACCGTGCAATAGATAGAAGCTTTGCCGGGTTTAGC